>DCFS01000031.1:0-305 GCA_002319875.1 Treponema sp. UBA1798
GCCCCTGATTTTACAGACTGCCTTCTGGAAAGTTGTGTCTTTTTCGGCAATAACCTTAGTAACCAGCATTTTATCAATACGACGCTGCGAAATACGGATTTTACCAACTGTCCGGCAAAAGGAGCCGATTTCAGCGGTACCCGCTTCCAGACCACAAGTTTTCTGGAATGTAACCTGGAAAAAGCTGATTTCCGTTCTGCCTCCGGGTACACCATTGATCCGGGTGCAAATAAGTTAAAAGGAGCCCGCTTTTCGCTTCCGGAAGCTGCAAGTTTCCTGAAGTATATCGGCATTACCCTGGAATA
>DCFS01000031.1:670-2731 GCA_002319875.1 Treponema sp. UBA1798
CATATCCTTATCTTCCGTATGCCATAAAACCAGATTTGCGACACGATATTTTGTTCCCATTTCACACGCATCTTTTACCGTGCTGTGATTTTTTTCATACGGCTTAAATCTGTCGCGCTCACTGAACAGACAGAAAGCCTCCGACAGAACCCAGTCGGAAGCTTCAATATATGAACCACAGTTTTCATTCAGCGGTTCATCACCCAGACAGATAAGTTTCCTGTTTCCGGAAAGCGGCAGGCTGAACCCATACTGCAGCGCCTTGCTGGACAAAATTGAAAAGAACGAAACCTTACAGCCGAGGATCTGTTGCTCCGGTTCTTTGTCGACACAGTGGAAAAGGATACGGCTGCCGAACAGATCCGTCAGTTTCTTCTGCAACGTAAAAGAGCACATCGCCTGTATATTGCGTGCCAACTGCTCATGGCAGTACAGATGGAGTATCCCCTCATACGTTTCTTTCTTTATCAGTGTAGCTATCATACGGACCATCCAGATAATACCCAGGACATGGTCGCAGTGTTCGTGTGTTACGATAATATGATGCAGTGCAGTCAGTGGTATTCCTGCCTTTTCAAGCTGTACGAGAATGCCATTACCCCCGCCGGCATCTGTCAGAAGATATTCTTTGTCATTTCCACAGAGACCGGTAAGCGCAAAACAGGTATTATAACAACGCGTTGCCTGCGCGTTGCCGGTTCCAAGAACGATCATTTTTTCCATATGATAAATCCTGTAAAATCTATATAACTTCGTATATTATCATATGAAGAAAACTCTGTCGATAAAAAAACATTACTCACCTGCCAGCCCGTCTGTTACAGTGTAACCTTACACTTTTACAGACTTCTCATGAGCAGGACAGATTCGAGATGCGTTTTATCAATTCTAAGCGTCTCCGTAAGTTCCTTTTTCCCTTTTTCTATTTCGCCGAGACCAATATACCCCAGCCCCATCAGGAAATAACAGTGGGCCCGGTTTTTCAGATTCAAGTCTTCTTCAAACAGCTGCAGATCGGGCAGTGAAACGGCAAAATAATCTGTTTTCACCTTATCGAACAGATGTTTTTCTCCATAATCTATCAGTTTATAAAACCGTGACCTGGCCCCTGCTTCATCACCGAGTTCCCGGCGGGCAAGCCCCTGGTACAGTATCATCTCCGCAGGCTGGTCATTGTAAAACATCATGCCGGCAGGATTTTCCGTACCCACGGCAGCATATTCCAGTTCCGCCTTTGCAGCTTCCGGTTTTCCAAGCCGGGCATAGCAAAGCCCCAGCAGATAATGGATATCGTTATCTTTTTCACCTTCAAGCCTGCCTTCTCCCAGGTTCGGCGGAAAAACAAGGGCTGTCTGCAGCAGGCCGGAAGCTTTTCCGTAATCATCATGCCCCATCGCAGCCTTTGCCATTTCACGCAGGGATTTTACGTATTGCGTCGTCACACGGCCTTCCCCTCCCTCCCACGGATGAAATCTGCGGTTCATAATAAACCCGCAGGCAGTTTCATAACTGCCAAGCAGATTCAGCAGTGTTGCGTATTCAACACATAAATCATCACGGGTAATAACAAGATCGTGATGGTTTTCAAAATTTTCAAAACGTATCTTTGTATCGGTCCCCATCTTTTTATACAGCTGGTCAAGTTCGAAGAATATCCGCGCATCATGCTCATCCAGGCTGAAAGCCTTCTCGAGTTCCGCTTTAGCGCGTTTTTTTTCACCATACTTGTTGTACAGTACGAGAGCTATATTACGATGTACCGTAGGAAAACTGACATTTGCAGCACAGCTTTGTGTCCAATATTTTCTGGCTTCCTCGTACCGCCGCTTGTCATAGCACAGATTGCCAAGCAGATAGGCTGCCATACCGTCATCAGGATTCACTGCCAGTGCCCGCTGTAAAACCATCTGATCGGAAAGTCTGCTGACAAAAACAGACGTCACATCACCGGCAGATGCTTTCCTATAATATAGCCCGGCAGAAAGGCCGCTCTGTTCTGCCATAAACGCCGTATAATACATAATTATGATATGAGCGCAGACAGGACTTTTCTCAAGCAGT
>DCFS01000257.1 GCA_002319875.1 Treponema sp. UBA1798
TTTTTTCATTTTCCGTGTAGTCGAGGAAGGCTGCCGCAATTGCACCCGGGTCACTGATTCCGGAGGCTTCAACAAACACGGCATCAACAGAATTGTTTTTTGAAAGCTTTTCTATCTGCCTGATAAACTCGTCGCGGAGCGTGCAGCAGATGCATCCGTTCTGCAGTTCAACCATCCGGGCCTGCGCGACGGCAGCACCGTTTTTTTTCAATATTTCAGCGTCGACATTGATGCTTCCCATATCATTTACGATCAGTGCGATTTTCCGTGTTTCCCGGCGGAGCAGTTCATTGAGCAGCGTCGTTTTTCCCGAACCAAGGTAGCCGGTTATCAGAACAACCGGTATTTTTTTTGTTTCTTTCATAGTATTTTCCCCATAGTTTCCTGTGGTACCGTACAATTATGGTACAGGAGTTTATGTAAATTGCAAAACTGTTGCAATTTGTTATCTCTTATAAATCATAATTTGATGGCTGTCAACAGCAGTTCCTGTTCCGGCTGTCGTTCCCTGCTGGATAAAGGCAGCCGCCGGACTGTGCCGCACTGTGGAGGTGCTGATCAGGTGTCTGAATCTGGACGATTTCCGGAACCGGAGATATAATCAGTAACAGGCGGATTGTAATCTGACGGAATCCGGTAACAGAACCGGGATGGGTGAGAAAGCGTTTTTTGAAAAATCGCATACCTGCATTTTCTTAGAAAACCCCGGAAAAGCAGGGAGGTATGCGAAAATCCGTAAGTAAATGCAGAGGAAGGAATTATGCGGATCAGATGTGAAAGAAACCGTAATATTGGGTTTCCGGGACGGAAAAAGTCAGCCGGTATGCGAAAGCCGGGTTGTAAGCTGTTGCGGTGTAAAGAACTGGGATATGTACTGTTTGAATGATTGACCTGAATAAAGGGATTAAGACGAGGATTACCCCGATAAAAAAGTAACAGACCATCCTATGGTTTGAATGATTGACCTGAATAAAGGGATTAAGACAAATGAGGCGGTATGCGAACGGCATGTTGCCATATGAAGAAATCCGTACAGAGTCAGTGCAGAAAAAATATACACGCCTTTATCCGGGGTAACAGTGGCCTTTAAAAAAACGAAAACCTGGTGTATATTTACCGTATGGTCGTTTATCATGGGAGCGATACAGCAGTACCTCATCCTGAAATAAGAAAAGCAGACCGGGCACTTGACTTCGGAGTTGGGTTCTATACAACCCTTAACAAAGTCCAGGCGGAAAGTTTTGCAGCGAAAGTTGCTGAACGCCGTCATTCTTCTAAAGGTTTCCTGAGCATATATGAAGCGGACATCGAAGCCATGAAAACGACGCTTTATTTTAAATGGTTTGAGAAAGCGGATGGCGAATGGCTTGACTTTGTAAGCAACCACAGAAACGGTATCGGGCAGGATGAAGGGTTTGATTTTGTATACGGACCCGTTGCGAACGATACGATTTTTAAAACATTCATCGCTTACCAGAGCGGTATTTTGTCACGCGAAGAAACACTGGACCGACTGAAAGTAAGAAAACTGTATAATCAGCTGGTATTTGCTTCGCTGAAGTCACTTTCTTTTCTCAGTTTTGTTGAATCTGTTTCGTTTGAGGTGAAGCCATGAAAGAGGACACCCTGTTCAAATCCACTCTGCAGATGCTCGTACCGCTTATTATACAGCAGATGTGTATTCACTATCATATTTCCGAAGATGATGCAGTAACGGCACTTTATACGTCAAAACTCTACGCCGATCTTGAACGTGAGCGGACGAAGCTCTGGCATTTGAGTCCGCTCAGACTTGCGGATTTATGGCATGAAGAACTGGCGGAAGGTCAGGTGACGTATCCGGAGGAAGCATGAATGCAGAAACGGAATTTCTTATAGTCTGCATAGAAGAATATAAAGCCGCCCATCATCTGACGGGCAGGGAAGTGATTGATTTATTCAATCGATATGACGTGAGCGGCTATATACGCAGACATTACGACGCACTGCATACAACCGGCGGACTGTACAACGTAACTGATATAGACGACTATATCGCCCGGAGAAAAACCGCTTAAGAAACGGTAACAGCGATTTGAATGCGTGACCTGTCTGAAGGGATAAAAACTCTGATAAAAATAAATTCACGGGAAAGGAAAGTAGTGGTATAATGAAGTAATCTTAAAAATTACAGCGGCGCGCAGGGAGTGGCAAAGTTTGTCCGCAATTTATATACTTTCCGATTTCGGTAAATTACAAAAGGAAAACGAAACGCTGGTTTTTTCCCAGCCGGACGGAACTAAAACGATCCTTTTTCCCTATAAAACGGAACACCTTCTTCTGATGGGAAATATTTCGATTTCCGGTGATGCGCTCAGACTGATTACGAAATATAAAATACCCGTTACGCTTGTGTCTTCGAACGGGAAGTTCAATGCAAGGTTTTCTTATGAAGATTCAAAAAATGTTCTGCTCCGGCAGAAACAGTACCGGATTCTCGACGACAGGAAGCAGTCGCTGGAAATAGCCCGCAGTATTGTTACCGGAAAAATACGGAACCAGTTAAGTTTTATCCAGCGCATAAAACGGAAAGACGGAACAGCCCTGCCGGATATCACTGACACGGTGAAAGCCGTAAAGCAGAATCTGAAACCGGGTTCACTTCCGAATGGTATTCCAAAATCAGCCAACCGGATTTTACCACATGTTATTTTTTGTTAAGTTTCTTATTGTTTCAAGTCCTGCTTCTGAGGATTGCTGTATTTCCGGTTTTTCACAAACAGTATTTAATCGCCGTGTAACAGTATCCTGTTTATGATTGTGTAAATACGCTTCTATTACTTTTGTGAAAAGTTTACACAGGGGAATATTCTGAGCCTCTGCGGTCCTGCTCACTTTTGCATACAAAAAGTCTTGTATTGATATTGCCGTCAGGTTTTTATTGTGTCTTATATATTTTCAATTCTGTTACTTTTTTTGCCATATAATCAAAATCTGCATCATTATGTAACAAAAATAGATTATTCTCTATGGCTATTTCCGCAATCAGTAAATCTATGGTACTCCTGATTGTTATTCCGGCCCGGCGGCACTTAAAATTGAGTAAGGCAGCTCTCTCAAAGGATTCTTTCCCATAACTTAAATAATAAAATGGTAAAGTTTCCAAATATTCTTTTAATTTCTTAAATTCTTTTTCTGTTTTTGTTCCCTGCAGTAATTCCTGGTATACATAATCACATATTCCATACGGTAAGTCCTCATCTATAATTTCATCCAGTTTATCGGTTGCTGCATTTTTAGTGTCCTTAAAATAATCTATTAAGACTGATGTGTCCAACAATATCATTTTCCAACCCGCATTGCTTTATAATCATATGTTTCATCAAAAGCTATTTTTCCTTTCAGATCCCGTATATTCCTCATCTTGCGTATCCGTATAAATTCTTTCAAAGCAACTTCTATTAAATCCTTTTTTGTATGAATTGTTTCTGCATATTTAAATGCTTCATTAACTAATGTGTCATCCAATACTATATTTGTCCTCATATACACACCTCGATGTGTATGATAATACACATGCCGGCATCGGTCAATGATAAAATGCAATATTTTTTACCGGTAATATATTCTGAATCGGAAACAAAGGGCCTGTTGCATCTCCCCGAGAGAAAGCGTTATAAGGTCAGATTCAATGAAACTTCAGGATCTGACGGTTGAAAAACACCTTTTCAACCGTGTAATGGCACTGTTTTACTTGCTTCCATGAATAATTCTGCTAAGCATGCACAATTAAATCTGCTATTTCTTCTATACATTCGTCATACATGTCTTTTTCGAAACCCCCAGCCGGGTTGAATTATACGCGTCATCTCCGGCGGAACCAGTTCTTTCATCTGTTCCAGAATCCCGTTTATATCCTGCCGTTCTGATCCGGGTATATAATATAATGAGCAGTTCTCTGTTTTTTTATCGTTTCGATATTTTGCTATTTGAACTTCACTTAATGACCGGTCATTGACAAGTACCCTGAGTGTAATGTATATGGTATCATCTATTTTGATCTGATCATAAAAACCTGAG
>DCFS01000306.1 GCA_002319875.1 Treponema sp. UBA1798
TTTTTCCCGTTTTTCAGAATATCAACAGCCATAGTTGCAGTCTGCTTGCCAAGTTCATAATAATTAATACCATAGGTGGCAAGTCCGCCCGATTTTACCATTCCGTCTTCTCCGCATATAACCGGTATTTTGTTCTGATTCGTAACCATTGCAACGGTTGCCATACCGGCAGCAATCATGTTATCGGTAGGAGCATATATAGCCTGCACTTTTCCCACAAGACTCTGCGTTACCTGCTGGATTTCATTCGAATTTGAAACCGTTGCATCAATATATTTCAAACCGATTTTATCGCATTCCGCTTTTGCAAGGTTAATCTGGAAAATAGAATTCTGTTCGCTTGAACAGTACAGCAGTCCGACTGTTTTTGCCGACGGAACAATCTTTTTAAGCAGGTCTATCTGCGCAGCACACGGTGTCAGATCCGACGTACCACTGACGTTCGTACCCGGCAGCTTGTTCGAATTTACAAGCTTCGCGGATTGCGGATCGGTAACAGCTGTTACCAGAACCGGAATATCTTTCGTCAGATTTGCGACTGCCTGGGCAGCAGGAGTCGCAATCGCAAGGATAAGATCATCCTTATCGTTAATCAGTTTCTGCGCAATCGTCACACAGTTAGCCTGTTCCCCCTGTGCATTCTGATAATCGATTTTGATATTTTTTCCATCAACATATCCGGCTGCAGCCAGTCCGTCTATGAAACCTTTGTATGCACCGTCAAGAGCGGGATGCTCTACGAGTTGAACAATGCCGATCTTTAAGACCTTCGGCCCGGACGATGAACTGTCTTTGCTTCCTGCGGCAAAAAGAGCAGAAGCAAGACACAATACAGAAAGAACAGAAATCACCTTTTTCATATTTCCCTCACCATGATTCATATAGAACTTCTTCTATAATATACAAAAACTATACTGAATACCATTTATGCACGTCAAGATAAAAAAATGTATTTTTATGCAAAAACAGATGCAGAAATCGAAAAATTTCCGTATCTGGCATAATTCTTTTTTTTACTATACAGTAACACTATGTATCACTTAAATAAGAAAACAGCTGTTATTTTCGAAGGCGGAGGGATGCGTGGTTTGTATACAGCAGGAGTAACCGATGCGCTTATGGCAGACAACTTTCTGCCGGATGCAATATATGGGGTAAGCGCCGGAGCATGCCATGCAATTTCATATCTTTCAAACCAGCAGGGAAGAGCGCGCCGTGTCAATATCAATTATTGCACAAGAAGTGATTACTGCGGACCGTTGTGTCTGATCAGGGAACATTCGGTTTTCGGCTGGAAGCTGATGTTCCATCGTATTCCGGAAGAACTCGACCCTGTAGATTATGATATGTTTTTCGAAAACTGTAACAGTTCATTGACTTCACGGATATTTACGTTAGTTGTAACCGATGCCCTTACCGGAAAGTCTGCATATCTGACACCGGAAACACCGGAAGAAGTTCTCCGGTTTGCACAGGCTTCTTCATCTCTTCCCTTTGTCTGCCCTCCGGTACAAATCAATGAAGTGCCCTGTTTTGATGGTGGTATTTCAGATTCAATTCCCGCACAAAAGGCAATTGACGACGGAAGCACAAAGCTGCTTGTTGTTCTGACGCAGGCTGAAGGCTATCGTAAACAGCCACAAAAACATGCTGAACTCATCCGGAAATTTTACAGGAAATACCCGGCCGTCGCAGAAGCAATTATCAACAGGCCGGAAATGTACAACGCCCAGCTCGATCTCGTACGGACACTTGAAATTGAAAAAAAAGCTGTCGTCCTGCGTCCCGGGTCGGACATAAATGTCGGACGAATGGAACGGGACCCCGTAAAGCTCCAGAAACTATACGAAGCGGGTTTCGCTGCTGGAAAAAGAGGCCTCGCCGAATTCAGGAAACTTCCGGATTAAGCGGCTTGCAACGACTTGCCCTCTGATGTTACACTATGGTCATGAAACATCCACTATGCATACAAAAGATTACAGTTTTTTCTTTTTCAATAATTATATCCGCTATAGGAATTTTTTCATGTAAATCAGTACCGGTGGTAATTACCGACGACATGCCATCAAAAGAACTGATTCAAAAAGGCCAGGATGCATATCAGAATAACAATTATAAAAATGCGCTTATCTATTATCAGGCAGTTATCAACCGTTTTGGAACAGATCAGGCGGCTTATATTGAGGCAAGGTACGAAATCGGACATCTGTACATGAAGCAAAAGAAGTACAAAGAGGCAGAACCTATTTTCAATGAAATAAAAGATATTTTTCGTAATTCATTACCGGGAACGCTACCGGCAGCATACAACAAACTGGCAGATATTGAGCTTGAAAAAATACCGGCCAGAAAAGCTGCGGCGGCAAAAGCAGCAGCCGAACAGCAAAAAGCAAATATACAGACACCGGATCAGTATTAAACACAAAGACTCAGATCACTTTATGATATACAAAAAGCAGCCGGTTTTCCCTGCCCGCTTTTTGTATATCACAACAACGCTCAGCTTATTTTACAACATCAACATTTTCAAGCGCAACTGCAACCAGTTGTTGTGTTTCTGTTTTCGTAAGGGCTACCGCTTTTGACTGTTTTACAATATCACCGGTTATTTTAATTTT
>DCFS01000107.1 GCA_002319875.1 Treponema sp. UBA1798
TCCGCAGTAAAACGGTCAATCCGGGTGTTGAAGCAAAACGACAATGGCTTTCTGACAGATTGAAAGAGGGCCATGTTTTCAGAAAACTCAATGCGAAGGCTGCGGTTTTTATTGAGTATGCGCCGCTTGAAAACGCCTGGGTTCCCATCGTCGGTGACAACTACTATTACCTGTATTGTTTATGGGTTTTGGGGGAGTACAAAGGAAAAGGATACGGGAAAGCGCTGATGGAGTATTGCATCACTGACGCAAAAGAAAAAGGCAGATCAGGAATCTGTATGCTCGGGTCGGGCAGACAGAAACACTGGCTTTCCGACCAGTCATTTGCAAAAAAGTACGGCTTTCAGGTTGTCGACACTACCGATAACGGATATGATCTGCTCGCACTTTCTTTTGACGGAACGGTACCGGAGTTTACACCGAACGCGAAAAACCACAAAATAGAAGGCAGGGATCTTACCATTTACTACGATATGCAATGCCCGTATGTCTGTCAGAATGTTGAAATGATAAAACAGTATTGCGAAACGAATAACATTCCTGTGTCTTTGATACAGGTGGACACACTTGAAAAAGCAAAACAGCTGCCCTGTGTTTTCAATAACTGGGGTGTATTTTATAAAGGCAATTTTGAGACAGTGAATCTGCTGCTGGATGTTGAAAGTCTGAAAAGGATTCTTATGAAGTGATTAATTTGACGGATAAAGAGAACGGGTATACACTGGATACGTAAGACAGGCGTTGCCTGCAGTAATGCGCAACTGCCGTTCTTCCCGCCGTATTCCTTTTCAATTCTTTCCATCCGGATCTTCGGTATGCTGCTGCAAATTTTAAGACTCAAGGAGTTTGCCTATGAAAGCTGGCGGATGGTCTGATTTCATTTCCCCGATATCGGGGGATGAAAAGAAAATCTTTGACAAAGTGATGGAACACTGGGTTGGTGTTAAATATACCCCCATTGCAGCGGCGACGCAGGTTGTTTCTGGAACAAACTACTGCTTTATCTGCCTTGCAAAAACTGTCGTACCGGAAGCCATGGTTACAGTCGCAAAAGTCTTGGTATACGCTCCGCTTTCCGGCGATCCGCATATTACCGGTATAGAACATCTGGCTCCGTAACTGTACTGCAGGTTGATTTTTTTTCAGGCCGCCGACGATTTGTATTATTCCAGCGTATCTGCTTTCAGTGCGAACGACCTGAAAAGTTCTGTATAACCGGCTATCCGTTCCGTAACGGCGTCCGCTGTTTTTTCATCATAATCGTGGGAGATAAGGTTCCTGTCGTCGATCATGTCCATCCATTTTTCGCCGCCGGTAATAAGGCCGTTTTGGAAAGCTGTCCTGAATGCCCCCCGGCTGCCGATAATACCGCTGATGCCCTGCTGGGTAAGATAATCCTTCATGACATTCCATGAGAGTTCGAACGTAAATTCGAATGCCTTCAGTTCTCCCTGTTTTTCGAGTTTGGAAAGTTTCCTTACCTGCGAGAGCTGCACGGCTTCTTCGAGATTCGCAAGTGCGTTTTTGAAATTCTGAAGACGCTGCTTCCAGCGTATCTGCGGTGTTTCCGTTTTCATCTATACCTGCCTGTTGTATACCGGTACTCCGATTTGTTGTATGTGCCGGATCAGTTCCCTGTTTGACAGTGTGTCGTATACGAGAATATCGAATTTATACGGCAAAGACGATTCCTCGAAGGCCCGGCTGATATGCAGCAGATCTTCATGTGAAAATCCGGTATCCGTTTTAAGACACAAGTCGATGTCACTGCCTTCTCTGAAAGTCCCTTTCGCCCGGCTTCCGAAAACGACAGCCTGCGAGACGGACTGGTATTCGGCAAGTATCCCGCAGATAAAGTCGAGCGTTTTTTCAGAAAGTCCGGTTCCGGATGTATAACTCATGAGTGATTGTCTTAAACTCCTTCAATTCCGTGCTACACGCCTGTCCGACATATTCTTTAAGGCTATCATACTGGTAACCGGCCGGAAAAACAAGGGAGACTTCTTCAAAAAGTCCTAATACGGCAGAGTTTGAACGGATACCCGGATTAAAACTGGAGAACTGGATCTTATAACCGGCGGATGCAGCCTTTACCTTTTTACGGTAAGTCCTTCAGGGCACAGTATTTTTCTTTCCTTTATATGATACATTTCCGCCTTCCGGTCGGTAAAAAATGCGTATTCCCAGGGATTCTTACTGACAAAACGGGCCTGTATTTCACCAAAGGCCGGATTGTTCCGTGAAATTTTATACAACGAACCCGTTATAATGGTATAATTCCACTCGATTGCCTTTTCAAAGGTAAACTGGGCACGGTGATCCATGGCAAAGGCACACTCTCTGTCCCGTGCGAGCAGTCGTGCCTTGAACGAGTCCCGATGTGTTATGATGAAGATATCGTCCGCTTTGGTCGACAGAAAAGCCATGACGGTCGTATGCGGTCTGTCCTGTGCTTTCGTAATAAGAACGCCCAGTTTATTCCGCTCTTCCGTTTCGTCGTAATCCGGCGTAACGGATATCGTGCTTTCCGGAATATCGATTTCTTTTCTCGGATCTGCAGGATATTCATATCCCGGTTTTATGAATTGCTCGGCTGTTTTGTTTGAATATTTCAGGTCGTATTCTTCCGGTTCCGCAATAATGCTGTTCCCCGATACCTGCCGTACTACGGCTTTTACGGAGACCCGGTACACCCTGAGCGTACTGTCGAATGTTTCAAGGCCAGTCCTGTTATCCAGATGAAATGTTATTTTCTGTCCTGTGACGAAGGGATTCATTTTGGGAAATATGATTTCTACCGCATTGTTTTCCCCGTACAGAACACCGCCGAGAACTGCAATGATATCGTTATGAAAGTAACCTGCGACGATTGCAAACGATTTATCCGGAATAAAGTCTTTCAGCATGATGGATCACCTCACTCTTTGCCGGTCCGCTCGTATATTATTTTACCCATACGTTTTATATGGTCAATCAGATGCTCATTTGTAAGCGTGGAAAACAGCGACAAATCCGTCAGATACGGAAGGTCAGACTCTTCAAATTCGTTCATAACGGAAGTCAGGTCAGAAAAATCAAACGGTCCGTCACTGATAATGGTCATGTCGATATCGGATCCCGGCCTGTAATTTCCCTTAGCCCGGCTTCCGTAAAGAATAACCCGCTGTATGGAAGAAAATCTGCTGAAAATCGATCTGATTATTTTCAGATGATTGTCCGTGAGTCCGAATTCCGTATCCATATTACAGTAACGTTCCCATTTTTATATAAAATGCGCTGAATTCTGTTATATATGCGTGCAAAATTTTATCCGCAATGTCGTCTGCTATGTCAGGATTATATGTATGGCTTGAAAGATTCCTGCTTTTGAGCATTTCCATCCATGTATCCGCATTTAAGATCAGATTCCTGTTGAATGCCTGCCTGACCGCATCTCTGGATCCTGTAATGCCGGATATTCCCTGATACTCCAGATAGTCTTTCATAACGTTCCATGCGAGTTCGTGGGTAAATTCAAATCCCTGAATAAGGCCCTGTTTTTCAAGTTCGCTCAGGGGCCGCTGTTGTGCGAGACTGACTGCTGCCGAAAGTGTCTGGAGAGCTTTCCCGTAATTTTCGTACCGCTGTTTCCAGCGTATATCGGATATATCCGTATCCATCCGTTCCTCCATGATTACAATATCGGTATTGCCCGTATACGGAATGAACTTACACCATTCCTGTTTTGAATTCAAGAGACCCGCAGATGAAGCTGCTGTTTCTCAGGTTTTCAGGAACACTGCGAAACTTTTATACATTTTATACTTTTTTCCCTGAATTTTTCCAGTTCCGTATCGTCTGCCTCGGCATCGGTTATCAAACAGTCTACCATTGAAGTACTGCCTGACAGAAAATTCTGGTGGATGCCGATTTTCGTATGGTCGGCAACGATTATTTTCGGTCCGCTTGTCCGTGTCAGCATGGTTTCGTTGATTGATGCCTCGGGAAGAATATTTGTCGTAATCCCTTCGGACGACGTTATCCCGGCACATCCGAGAAAGCATTTATCACCCGTAACCCTCTTGATATTGTTCAGTGCGAACTCTCCTGTCATTGAACTTTTGGGAAAGCGGAGTTCGCCTCCGGTAAGTACAATGGACAGATTCTGCGCTGTTATATTTGCATGAAAAACATTGCCGTTGTTTGTAATGACTGTAACATTCTTTGCGGTTATGTAATTGAGAATGAGTACGGCAGTGGAACTGGTATTAATAAAAATCGC
>DCFS01000057.1 GCA_002319875.1 Treponema sp. UBA1798
CCATAGCGGGAAAGAATTGCACTTGGTCCCCAGGACGGAGACACAAGAACCGTAAACGGGTGGTTCTGTTCCGGCGGAATATCCGCCATGCGGGACGCAAGTACATCGAGATACGTGCAACCGACGGTAACCAGTTTCTTTGGTTTTATACCGCGCAGCCGCTCGAGTGTCCGGAGATCTTCTTTCTGGTAATCGCCGGTAAGCAGTACGGAATCAAAAAAGTCGAGTCCGAACAGCCTGTACATGGTTGCATCTCCTGCCCCGTGGCGCACATGTGCATAGTGTTTTACATTTTTTGACCGTTTCATCTGATACACGTCGAGGCCCGGGGTGGTCATAAGCACGATATCTGCCGAAAGAAGATTGAGACGGGCAAACGCCGTATTACCTTCCCCTATATATTCTGGTTTAACATATTCGTATGTTTCGTCAAAGACCGGATCATCCTTTGCAGAGGTAAAATAGTCGAGTACCGTTTGCCGTTTTTCAAACTCGTCCGCAACCGGCTTAAAAACGTTCCAATACTGCTTTCCTTCACTGTAGATGACATATTTTTTTACGCCGGCCTTTGCAGCTTCACGGGCCTTCCGTCCTGAAAACAGAATCTGAATTTTTAACACTGCTGCACGGGCAAGAAAATAGACCGTAGCGGTAGCTCCGATAAAAACGGAAAACATCATGCTTCCCGTACCGGGATCGATGTAAAGCGGCAGAAAAAGGGGAATCATTTCTGTACCTCCTGGGTCCAGTCAGATGGATTGAAAATATTGTTTTTAACACGCCACCACTGGTCTGCTTCAGGGGTAAATACGTATTTACTTTTATTCTGATACGGCATAAAGATATCACTCGTACAAACAAGAGCTCCTGCTGTTTTAGCGGATGAATCAACTTTTGTACCTGTAAAGGGGTTTATTGCACCAGGCACAAGGTCCTCTGAATGAGGTCCGTCTCCATGGATAAGCAGAGCCGGCACATCTGCGTTCGTCATAAAGTCATGACTGATCACAAGTTTTCCCTGTGATCCGAAATCCTTAAACATAAGCAGCGGATGGTAATGTCCCGGACCTATTTTATCGAATTTTGTTACCCATTCGTACCCTTCGCGTTCACTTGCAGTAGATCCGTGGTCGGCAACGATCACGATTCTTGTATTATCGTAAATACCGTTGTCCTTCAGCATCTGAAACCATGCTCCGACGCGTTTGAGCGACGCAGCATTTGTAGGATAGCTGTGTTCGTTTGCATATTTCGTTTTTCCCCGGTTGGTAACCTTGTTTACCGGCACGTAGTCGGGAGCCTGCAGCCACAGGTCATCGTGTGTGGTATTGTTTACGAAACAGGTGAACGTATTCGTTGCAGCTGCATTGAAGTCTGTAATGCGGGAAAGGTAATCGAGTACCGAATATCCTTCCAGAAAGTCGTCGAAATCATCAAGTTCAGAATTGGCAGACCAGTAATCTCCCTGATTGTAGAATGCAGGCCTCAACACCAGAGGCGACTGACGGAACAGGCTGTACCACAGGATATTCCGCTTCAGGGTTTCGCTTGTCACCGGGATTTTTGCCGTATTTTTGTGTTCCTTATACCACATATCCAGATAAACGGTATCTGTCAGATAGCGACGGATATATGGATAGTTTTTGTAAATGCTCAGATCGGGAATCCAGCTGTAATTAGCCCATGAGGGGTCCGTTGCGGTCACGGAATATCCTTTTGCCTGTTCGCCGAAGATACGGGGCAGCAGGAGCAGCGCTTCATTTTGTTTCTGTACAAGTGTTTCATCGGAGCGCCTGTTCATGGCTTCCGGTGTGTAATCATACCCGCCGTAACATGGAGGAGCTCCCAGCAGAGTATGTCCGTTAAACGACGTTGTATTGGAAAACAACGTAAAACCTGAATACTGTTCATACAATTCAGGACTTTCGTCGAAAATTGTCTGGACAAACCGGTTCTGTGCGCGGTCCAGATAGATCATGAGTACGTTTTTCCCGGTCTTTGAAAAATGAAAAATAGGTTTCAGTTCTTTTCTGTCCGCGTTCGTCGTTTTTGAAAGCTGTACGTACTGTCTGTACCCGCTGTTGATCGTCCTGATATTGACTGCAGATACGCAGAGCAGTGAGGCGGACGCGATAAGCATGGCCGTCGATGTCAGTTTTGACTTCCGCAAGCCCAGCAGTGTAAGTATTAATACGGCTGTCAGGACGAGTACAGCTGTATTGACCAGTACTGCATGCATCGGAGAATCCACGGTAGTAATAGAGGTAAACATAAGCAGCTTTGAAAGAGTGCCGTAGTGCCCCTGAAAAAGAAACGCATTTACCAGATTACAGGGCAGAAGAACAGCGAAGATCGCCGCCATCAGTGTCTGAATACGTTCGTGATACAGAAAATAGATCAATGACGGCCAGACAATGAAAAAACCTGCAGACTGAAGAAATGTGTTGATAAGAAAAAACATCGGACTGCCGTAACTGTCGATTCCGGAAAATTCTACCGGAGAAGAAGCAATGAGCAGAGAGGGAATCAGGAGACCTGCCAGCAGGCACAGGCCTGTACTGCAGGTAATGAATAATGTAAATCTTTTTGATGCGCTGTCACGCAGTCCGGCGAACGCAGTGTCGATGAGCCAGTTGAAGAACCTGACGATGAGCGGTACGAAGTAGACAATGCCGAACACACAGCTGACGAGCAGTGCGCGTTTTACCGAAAGTACGTGCCATGCGAACAACCATACGATCAGCACCGTCGCCGCCGCACTCATAATATAGTAGAGCGTTTTGAGCGGGTTTTTGAGCCTGTAGAATACGTTTTTGACAAGAGAAAACAGATTGTTCATTGTCCAGTACAGAACAAGCCCCGCCGGACTGTTATACAGCAGTACAACAAACAGGAGAGCCATACCGTATACCTGAAGTTTATCGCGCAGAGAGAGTCCTTTCGTATAAATGGCACCGGAGATGCAGTTGATTGCCGTCATTGCAATGGGCAGAACGTTGACCGGGAAAGAACCGATTGTAAACAGTGCATCCGGTGCACCCATGTTGCGGATAAACAGAAAATGCTGCCCCTGCAGTGCACTCAGATGGGAAAGGTAGATGTATGCTGCGGTAAAAAACGGAATCTGGATCAGTAATCCGAACGAAGAACGCAGTGACATAATCGGGTGATAGTGTTTTTCACGGTAGTATGTCGAAAGAATCATGTACTGTTCGTTACCCCTGAATACTGCTTTTATTTTATCAACTTCCGGTTTTAACTTTTTTTCCAGTTCACGTTCCACTTCCTGCCAGTGCTCAGCAACCACATATAGCGGCAGTGTCAGCATGCTGACTGCAAAGCTTACTCCAAGCACCGCTATTCCCGTGTTATCGAACAACTTGTTGCAGAAAGAAAATGCCAGTTCGATAATCTGTGTAAGTGGATAAATGACTATCGTATAAAACGAATATCCCATCATAACTTCCTTATTTTAATTTACCTATTTAGACAAATATAATAGAGAAAAGTAACAGAAAGGTAAAATGCCGGTAAAAAATATTTGAAATCAACAACCCCGCCGCTGCAAGCAGCGGGGTATGTAGTTCTCTAAAGGTATTGCAGTCAGGATTTAATACCCTTCATACGCCCCAAGGGGCGGGGTATTAAACCCTTCGCACGAATAAGGGATTGCAGAAAAGTATTATAATTACGCTGACTTTCCTTCTGTTTACCGGTATACTGGCAGATGAAATTACAAAAGAGGAATGCAGGTGAAAGATAAATATCAGGAACTGCAGCGGAAACTGATTAAAGGTTTCAGAATGCAGTCATTAATCATCATCGTTTCGAATATAATTGCGTTATTCATAGTCGCCGTGAAAACACAGTCTCTGGTAAAACCTCAGGCACTTGATATCATCTTTGTATCCGGCCTGGAACTGATTGGTATTGTGTCAATTATTCTGGGATTTTATAATTTTATTTCCATCAGATTCTTAAACAGCCGTTTTCTGTCTCTTATAAAAGGTATTGAAGCAATTGCCGATGGTGATTTTGATGTACGCTTAGATTCCGCAAACAGCGCGTTTCTTTCTCCGATATATGAAGATTTTAACAAAATGGCAGCGGAATTGCAGAATACCGGTATTTTACGTACCGACTTTATAAACAGTTATTCCCATGAATTCAAAACACCGATTGTTTCCATAAACGGGTTTGCAAACCTCCTTATGGAACGCAATGTATCTGAAGAAGACAGAAAAAAGTATCTTAAAATTATTGCCGATGAGTCGGCACGGCTGTCTGAACTGGCGAATGACACTCTGCTGCTGTCGAAACTTGATTCGCAGCAGATCATTCCTGATAAAAAAACGTATGCGCTTGACGAACAGCTGCGGCACTGTGTCATTTTACTGTCGGTAGACTGGGGTAAAAAAAATATTGACCTGGCAGGTGAGCTGTCCGAAGTTTCTTATACCGGTAATGAAGAATTGATGCAGCATCTCTGGATGAACCTGCTCAATAATGCGATACGGTATACACCGGCAGGTGGAGAGATCCGCGTTTCACTTTCCAGGGAAGAAAATTCCGCCGTTATCAGGGTCGCTGATAACGGTACGGGGATGGATGAAGAAACCGTCATTCATATTTTTGATAAATACTATCAGGGAACTGCCGCCGGAAAACTGTATGGCCTAGGACTGGGACTTTCGATTGCTAAACGTATTGTAGACTTATGCGGAGGGATAATTTCCGTTGAAACCAGAAAAAATGAGGGCAGTACATTTACGGTCAGGTTGCCGCTCTGAAGCGGAAAACAATCAGAAAAGATAAATCCGTACTACAATAAAGCAAGAGCGGGCAAGCTATAGTTTTCAAATAGTGGTAGCATTCCTGCAGTCAGGGGGTGTTATGAAAGTATATGTAGTTAGTGAGAATACTGCTGTTGCTGATTCTCATTTTAAAGAGCGTTTCGGACTTGGATTATGCATTGTAACGGGTAGCAAAACTATATTGATAGATTGTGGTCCTGATGAGAGTTTTTTGTATAACATGAATCTGCTGGGACTAGATGTAACTTCTGTTGATTATATGATTATCACGCATGCACACTATGACCACGGTGGCGGGTTAAAGGCTTTTTTTCAGGAAAATAAAACCGCCGGAATATATTTATCACAGGGCTGCGGACTGGCATATTATTCGAATAATTTACAGACATCGGTATATAAATATATAGGACTGGATTCAGAACTGCTTGAGTGCAATCGGGACCGGCTGACAGTTATTGAGGGTAACTACAGAATCGATGAAAATGTTTCACTTTTTCATGTAAACCGATATCCTGGTTTTTTCTTCCCCAAAATGAATAATAATCTGTATGTCAGAAACAACGGAAAATATATAAGAGATATTTTTTTACATGAAATGGCCGTTCTTATACAGGAAGACGGGAAAAATCATATTTTTACAGGATGTGCCCACTCCGGGGTAACAAACATGGTCAGAACTGTTGAAGATAAAGCCGGAATTTCCGATATCAGCACGGTAATCGGGGGTTTTCACCTTGTAAATCCGGGAACTAAGACAATCGGAGAAGAATCCGGTACTGTAGAAAAACTGGCAGAAGAACTCGAATCATACCATATCGGGAAAATACTTACCGGTCATTGTACAGGACACGACGGTTTCCAGCTATTACAATCCCGATACCACGGAAAAATTGACTGTATGACAACGGGAATGATTGTTGACCTTTGAAACGCTGTTAATGTCGGAACGGTTTTACCATCCGGCATTAACAGAAAAAATATCTGTTTGAACGGCTGTTTCAGCCGAATCAACAACCCCGCCGCCGCAAGCAGCGGGGTATTAAACCCTCCGCACGAATAAAATTCCTCAGTTACTGGTTTTGCAGCTTTCCGAAAGCGCCTGATGTTTTTTCAGAAGTTCCACCGTAAGCGGTTCCGCGTATATTTTTGATGCGACCTGATTTTCAGGAGCAACAGTTTCACCTTTATACAGTGCTACCGGATAGTCCTGTATAATAAGCGGTCGTCCGTATTTTACAATACATTCCGCCATTTCCATTGCGAGAGGATTTGTTTTTTTCCCTTTTTCAATTACAGCGACTGATTCGGTCAGTACATAATTTCCTTCTGCCGGATCAACAAATGTAATCGGCAAACCTTTTTTCTGATCGGCCACAGCCTGGTGGCGCAGACCGAATCCGAGAGCTGCTTCACCAGCCCGTATTTTTTTGAGGGGACCGGAACCGGAAAGTTCAAGCTGTGCACCTGCATTCCGATAAATGGCTGTCAGAACGTCTTTTGCACCATCTTCACCGTATGTTCCTATGACAGCCTGTAAAAGAAGCCATGCAGTCGATGATCCCATCGGGTCAACTACGGAAACATTCCCTTTGTATTCGGGATTTCCGAGATCCTTTATTGAGACCGGCATCGGAAGGTGGCTGCTTTCCATCAGTTTTGTATTCACCAGTATGGCTCCAAGCAGTGCAACTACCGGGGTCTGATACGGCGTCTGTACGGTTAACGGTTCTGTGGAAAATGTCAGATCGCGGAACATTTTGTTCTGCTGTTGCGCACTGTTGATATAGAACGTACTCATCGTAATAAGGTCAGCTTCTATATCTGTCCCTTCAGCCATCAGTTTCCCTCCCAGCTCCGAAGTACCGTATGACTGTTCAATATATTTTCCGGCAAAGCCATGTTCATCAAGGGCCTTTTTCATGGAAGCCATTGCCTCGTCATCTGCGTTTGAGTAAAAAACGATCTGCTTTTTACTACCCGAACAACTGCCAAACATAATGGCAGCACAAACCGTCAGAACGGCGGCGGATAATAATTTTTTCATATGCCTCTCCTCATTGTATATTTCCGTGCAATGACTATAAAAACACCTTTAGCAATCATGTTCGTGAGCAGAATCAGTACGGACAGTACAAAGATGTCATTGAATTTTCCGTAATACTGAAGTTCCTTGATTTTTGAAGTTGCAACCATAGTTCTTGCACCGGCTATAAAAATAACAGCACTGACAGTTACCATTCCGTTAATAAAAAAATAGCAGAATACTTCCAGCAGGCAGGGCAGTGCGTTCGGGGTTATAATCCGCCTCACTGTCTTAAACCATGTATCGCCCAGCAGTGTAGCCGTCGTTTCCCAGGAAGCGTTCATTTTATTCAGACTATTCTTTACCATCGTGTACGGAGTGGAAAAGAAATGGATTTCATTACAACAGACAATGATAGCAATCGTGTTTTGAAGCGGGGTTCCCCTGAACGTAAGCAGATATGCAATACCGAGAACCATTCCCGGTATTGTGTTCGTTATCTGTGCAACCGGTTCAATCAGTTTTTCACCAAAAACGATTTTTCTTGCGGTACACAGGGCACAACTATATGCTATCAATGTTCCAATTATTGCGGTAAACAAACTGGTCAAAACTGAATTTTTGAAAACTCTCAGTAATCCGCTGTCGCTGAATACTGATTGCAGATGTAACAGGGAAAATTCTATTTTATAGGGCCATTCATTGACAAACGGAACAAAAAAAATGACGGCAAAAATTGAAAGTACGCATAAAAGAATTACTGATGAAATACCGGCACATATACGATCCCTGACAGGTCCCTTCATGATTTCTGATTCATTTATCTTGTTGTATCTGATATTGTATTTTTTCATGGAAATCAGAAAAGCTATACTGATCGCCGACGGAATAAGCATGACAAACGCGATAACAGCTCCCCGGTGGAAATCTGGAACGCTTCCGATCATCTGGTTATATAGCAGGCTTGCTATGACATTTGTACGGCCGCCGACAGATGCAGGAATTCCAAAATCGGTAAAACAGAGAAAGAAACACTGTATGACCGACGATGCCAGAGCTCCGTAGAGAGGTCTGAGGACACTGGTCTTAAAAGCCCTGAAAGGGGAGTCACCCATTACCCTGCAGACGATCAGATAGCTTTTATCGATATAGTACATGGCTGTATCAAGCAGAAGAAACGAAACAGGGAGTATGTACAGAATATACCCGATAAGGAGTCCGTTGAATCCGTAAATATTAAACAGCTGGTGCCCGAAAAAAAGACGGGTGATGAGACCTTCCCTGCCGAACGAATAGATAATGGCAAATCCGTAGGTGATCGTCGGAAGCAACATGGGGAATACGGTGAGCGTACGGATAATCCGTCTTGACGTATCTGAGATGTTGGTAAAATGAACTGTATATGCAAGTACGAATGCAAGTAACGTTGCCAGCAAAGCGCTTG
Source organism: Treponema sp. UBA1798 (assembly GCA_002319875.1). Taxonomy (GTDB): domain Bacteria; phylum Spirochaetota; class Spirochaetia; order Treponematales; family Treponemataceae; genus Treponema_D. The sequence goes on from DCFS01000057.1 coordinate 8,282, forward strand.
TGAGAGAAATCCAGACACTGTTCCACAGGGCTTCATAGATTGCCTTGTGTCCGAGTATATCCATAAAGTATATGAGGGTAAAACCCTGCTGGCCGGAGAAAGAATTTGTCATCATAACACACAGCGGGATTATCAGAAAAAGTGTAAAAAAAATCCCGCTGGCAATGAAAATTACCTTCTGCTGAGGGGGCACTGTTTTCATATTAATATCCTTTTTCATTCTGTTCACGGAAAAGGCGGAAAATATTGTCTTTTTTGATAGTCAGCTGGTTCAGTATAAAACTGGAAACGAAGCTGTTTGCCGGCGTGTTGATAATTTCCTGCGGCGTTCCATACTGCGATACATAACCGTCATCAAGAATCAGTACCCGGTCGGAAAGGGTCAGAGCCTCTTCGGGATCATGTGTTACGATAATCGTCGTAAG
>DCFS01000129.1 GCA_002319875.1 Treponema sp. UBA1798
TGAAAGGGATATCCTGCCTCTGTTATTTTTTTTTCCCAGCCGTAAATATCTGTTACTTCAAAGGCCAGATGACGGTAACTTCCCCTGTCGTTTAATTCCCCTTTGTGGTCATGTACCGGATAGAGGTATTCGGTAAGTTCAAGTTTTTGTCCTCCGGGAATTGCAAAATAATGCAGCAGATGGTCACCGAGGTTTACAGAAGGCAGCTGCTTTAATCCCAGCAGTTCCCCATAAAATGCCTGCGTTTTTTTAAGGTCCTTTATGACAATCGTCATATGGTCAATTCGTTTGATTTCCATTTTCTCCGTCCGGTGATTCAAGAATTTGTTTCATTTCTGCAGCTGACATAGCCAGATGCTCGAGCATAGCCGATACCGCCACCCGCTGTTCTCTGATTTTAAGGCTGTCATAGATGCGCTCATGTTCCCTGATCGTGTTTTCTGACGTCTTTTTTACGGAAATAGCCATAAAGCGGTACCGCTTAAGCTCGGCAGAGAGGAGCATATTCAGTTTTTTCAACAGGCTGTTGTGGGCCATCGTTACGATTTGGGCATGAAAACGTTCATCATCATCAGCCATCTTTGCAATATCATTTTCCTGTGCTGCAGCGATGAAATCCCGGTGTATATGATATAGTTCTTCCAGCTCCGCATTTGTGCCTCGCTGGGCTGCAAGCCTTACGGAAAGCGTTTCCAGGGCTTCACGGATTTCAGAAAAGTCTTCAAGTTTGGGCGCTGATTCGATAAACCATTTTCTGACGGTCTCATAATCATGTTTCTGATTATCGCAGACGAAAGCACCTTTACCTGCCTGCAGCGCTATGTATCCCTGGGCCTGTAATTCACGGATAGCTTCCCGTACCGAAGATCTGCTGACCCCCAGCAATTCGCAGAGTTTTGCCTCAGTAGGCAGCTTACTGCCTGCAGGAAACTGCCCGTCAAGAATTGAGTTTTTTACAGACTCGGCGATTTGTGTTGTTACTGAAATATGCTGAATTGTATTCATTTTTTTATTGTCTGACAATCATATTACCATATTCCATAACAAAGGTCAATTTCCGAGTAAAAATAATGAAAATAGCATCATTTTTTATTTGACAAATAAAAAAATCGTGCTACCATAAAATAGAAATGGCACGATGTCAGACACTCTGACACCATACATAAGGAGGAAACGAATGAAGAAGACATTTGCAGTTATTATGGCCCTGTTGTCGGCGGCTTTTCTTTTTGCAAACGGTGCGCAGGATGCACCGGGTACAAAATCAGGCGCAAAGGGTGCGGTAATTAAATTCCGCTATTGGGCTGACAATACAGACTATTCGAAACTGATGCAGAGCATTATTGCAAAGTTTAATGCGGAAAACGGAAAAGGGATTACCGTTATCGGGGAGGAATCTCCCTGGGATGGTGGTGCTTATTCGCAGAACCTGTTCGATGTAAAAATGGGGGGCGGGGACATCGATTGTGCAACCTGGAAACTTACCGCAACACCGCTGTTTGTAAATAATGATCTTCTTGAGGATCTTACTCCTTATATCAATGCGTGGAGTAAAAAGAACGATATCGATCAGAATATTTATAATATCATGAAGAAATCAGGCGGTTCTGATAAGATTTTTGTGATGCCGTGGAATATACAGGTTCTTTATGTCTATTACCGTCCGTCATATTTTAAGAAAGCCGGTATTACGGTTCCAAAGACTTATGCCGAATTCCTTGATGCAATAAAGAAATGTACGATGGATACGAACGGTGACGGAAAAACTGATGTATACGGTTTTGGTATGCGGGGAGCTAAAGGCGGTCAGGAACCCTGGGGCAGTTTTATTTATGGAGAAGGCGGCAGCCTGGAAAATCTGACAAGTGCCGAATCTGTAAAAGGCATGCAGGATTATATCGATCTGTATAAAAAAGGGTATGTTCCGCCGACTGCAACAAGTGACGGTTTCAATGAGATTATTGCAAATTTCCAGTCCGGTCTGACCGCGATGACGATTCATCATACGGGGTCTTCTCAGAAAATGATTGATAAATTTGGAGATGATGTTTCTGCATTTCCCTTCCCTGCCGGAAAAGGACGATGGACAAGTATGGGTGATACGGAGACTGTTGTTTTCAAATCCTGTAAGAATAAGGAAGCTGCTTTCGAATGGGTTGCATACCTGGCAACGGGAGAAGGTCAGAAAATGTGGTGTGAAGGTACAGGAAATGTACCTGTAAGTAAGACTGTCGCAAACGAACCGTTTTTCCAGAATAACCGTTTTATGAAAGCTTCCATTTCAGGTGAAAGTTTTGCCGGTATCATTCCGATCCGTGATACAACGACTGAATGGATTTCAATTACCTGGCCTAATACGATTGCATGGGCTTTAACGGGAAAAATAGATGCCTCGGAATGTATGGGGATTTTACAGAAAGGTTTGTACGGAAAATAACCGTGTAAACTCTGGTAATAAAAGTACTGCTCCTGCAGGGAGCGGTACTTTTTACAAGTAGCGGGGAAAAAAAATGGAAAAAAACAAAACAGTCTGGCCTTATCTTCTTGTCATGCCGGCAGTCCTCGTAATTCTACTGGTCGTTTTTGTTCCGGTAATGAATGCCCTTCTCATGAGCTTCCAGAGCTATGATCTGCGGCGTCCGAAGGAGATTGCATTTATCGGCCTGCAGAATTATGGTGAGATGCTGATGGATCCTCTTTTCTGGAACGCAGTGCTTAGGACTTTCTTGTGGGTAATTTTTGGAGTCGGTTTTCAGTTTATCTTCGGTTTTATATTAGCCCTGCTTTTGAACCGGTATTTTTTTGCCCGCGGTATAGTACGTGCGATAAGTATGGTTCCATGGGTTACGCCCGGCGTACTTATCGGTTTAATGTGGCGATGGATATATGACGGCAATTATGGTGTGCTTAACGATCTGCTGCTTAAAATGGGACTTATACATGATAAAATTCCCTTTTTGTCACAGACTTCAAGTTCCCTGCCTTGTGTTATAGTTGCAATTATCTGGCAGGGCATTCCGTTTTTTGCTTTAATGCTCCTGGCAGCATTGCAGGAAGTCTCCGGAGAACTCTATGAGGCGGCTGCCATAGACGGGGCCAGTCATATACAGAAATTCTTCTTCGTTACCGTTCCCTCTATTAAAAACACCATATATATTACGCTTCTGCTGCGTATAATCTGGGTTGCAAACTCTGTTGACGTTATTTTCAATATGACGGAAGGGGGACCTGCATATTCTACACAGACGCTGAGTGTATATATTTATAATAAAGGTAATGCGCTGAATCTTGGATATGCTTCCAGTATGGCAATATTTCTTGCAGCCATTCTGGCTCTGGTTGCAGTCCCTTATCTGAAATCGACATTCGGGAGCAAGGCATGAAAAAATATTCAGAGCACAAAATAATTACATTGTTTTTACCGCTGACGCTTCTTCTGCTGTTTCTTCTGTTTCCGTTTTACTGGACGTTCATAACTTCGATAAAGCAGGAAAATGAGTTATACGGTGCCGTAACGTACTGGCCCCGGCATGTTACATTTGCGGCGTACGCAAAACTTTTTACGACTACGGTTAATTTTTTATCCGCTATGAAAAACAGCTTTATTGTGGCAGCTTCAACGTCTCTGGTTACTCTTTTTGTGGCAACACTTGCTTCCTATGCGTTTTCACGCTTCCGTTTTGTCGGGAGAAAATTTCTGATGTGTCTTTTTTTAAGCAACAACATGTTTCCGACGGTTCTCCTTCTGCTGCCACTGTATGCCATCATGCGGAGACTTGGGCTGCTGTATACCCATACATCACTGATTCTTTCCTATACTACTTTTACCATACCTTTTTCGGTCTGGCTGCTGAATGGCTTTTTTAATGATCTGCCCATATCTATGGAAGAAGCTGCAATGATAGACGGCTGTAACCGGGCGCAGGCATTCATAAAAATCATTCTTCCGATACTGACGCCCTGTGTTGTTGCAACAGGGGTATATATATTTATGAATTCCTGGAATGAGTATACGTTTGCCATGCTTTTTACCAATGTCAGTTCCCGTACCATACCGGTTGCACTGAAAAATCTTATCGGCCAGCTTGGCGTACAATGGGATCTGCTTACTGCAGGCGGTGTTATAACGATACTGCCGGTGTGTATCATGTTCTTTTTTGCACAGAAGCGGCTTGTATCCGGGCTGACAGCGGGAGCGGTAAAAGGATAGCGGTTTGCAGACAGCACGCTGCTTTATATTAAGAAATTGATTTTTTACAGGAGATAAAAATGACAAATAAGATTAGTGATACCAGAGTAAGCGGTATTGATGTATATCTGGTAGAGACGAAAAGTAAAGGTGATTTTTCAGATTCGACACGAAAAGTAGAGACGATCGGTTATGTTGTTGTCGATGTCCGGACTGACAGCGGTTTACATGGAATAGGAGTAACCTACCATGAAGTCGGTGGCGAAGCGATTGCGGAATTTATTCTGAAATCGATCGGACAGAAAATTATCGGACGTTCTCCTCTGGAGACAGAGGCTATCTATGATGATATCTTTGCCTATATGCGCGGGGTAGGCCGGCGTGGTCTGGCATTCTGTGCACTCAGTGCGCTCGATATCGCGCTATGGGATATCAAGGGAAAAATGTTCGGTTTACCCGTATACAGACTGCTCGGCGGAAACAGAACGCAGATTCCCTGCTATGCCAGCGGCGGATGGACGTCCTATACGAAAGATCAGCTTGTTAAAGAAGTGCTGGAAATGAAAGCGGCAGGATATAAAGCGGTAAAAATTAAAATCGGTGTCGACGGCGGGAAAAATCCGAACGAAGATGCCCGGCGGATCAAGGCTGTAAGCGAGGCATTGGGACCGGATATCGGTATTATGATCGATGCAAACAATGCGTTTACGTCTGCCGTAGCACTTCGTCTTGCCTATCAGCTGCGTGACTGTAACATTACGTTCTTTGAAGAACCTGTTTTTGCCGATGATATTCCCGGCCTTGCACGTTTCCGTGCTGCAAATATTTTACCGTGTGCATCGGGTGAACATGAATATACCCGTTTCGGGGCGAGGGAACTTATTACCAATAACTGCATCGATTATCTTCAGAGCGATATTACGCGCTGCGGAGGCTTTACGGAAGGTCGGAAAATGGTATCTTTTGCACAGGCATATAATATTTCATATGCACCGCATGGTTTCGATTTTATTCATATGCATCTTCTTTCAGCTTATTCGAATGGTGTTTTCCTGGAGAGCCTGTTTATGTTTACGGAACTGGTAGAAAAAACGTTTGCCGATGCTCCGAAACCGGTTAACGGAATGATGAATATACCGGATAAACCAGGCCTCGGCGTAACTTTGAATTATAAAAATCTGACAAAAGTCGGATCACTGTAAAATAAAAGAGGAGTTCTGCAGCATGAAAGATAATCTTTTCGATGTTTCGGACAAAGTTGTCATTATTACCGGTGGTCTCGGCCAGATAGGTACTGAGTTTGTGAAAGAATTCCATAAGCGGGGTTCCCGGGTAGCGGTTTTTTCCCGGTCGGCAGGAAAAGAAAAGGCAGAGAAAATACTCGGCAGGGATATCGCAGACAGTAAAAATATAGCGCTCTATGCTGTTGATATTACGAACAAAAAATCGATTAATTCCGTTCTTGACGAAGTGGAAAAGAAATGGGGAATTCCGGATGTACTGATAAATAATGCCGGTATCGATACTCAGCCGAGCGCGCCGCCGGAAGTTTCCGGTCCGTTTGAGAACTTTCCGGAAGATGTATTCCGCGATGTCGTTGATACGAATCTGATCGGAACTTTTCTTATGATTCAGGCTGTCGGCGGCAGAATGGCCGCTGCAAAACATCCCGGATCTATCATAAATATCGGCTCTATTTATGGCATGCTGAGCCCCGTTCAGGATATTTACGCATACAGAAAGGAACAGACCGGCATACCTTTTATAAAACCGGTTGCATATTCTGCAGCCAAGAGCGGGATTTATAATCTTACCCGCTACTGTGCCACCTACTGGGCAAAGATGGGCATCAGGGTCAACACATTTACTCCTTCCGGTGTATGGCGTGATACGCAGGATGAAATTTTTCAAAAAAATTACTGTGAGCGTATCCCGATAGGCAGAATGGCACAGGCGGACGAATACAACGGGGCAATGATTTTTCTTGCCTCGGATGCTTCAGGATATATGACCGGTTCCAATCTGGTTATGGACGGAGGCTGGACAGCATGGTAGCGTTACCGGTTAAAAAAGACGGGATATATACAGCGCTGTTTACTCCCTATACGGATGACGATAAAGTCGATTTGAAAAAGCTTGTGCAGCTTTTGCGCTATGAAACGGAACACGGTATCGAAGGTGTTTACTGCTGTGGCTCTTCAGGAGAAGGTCTGCTGCTGGACAGCGAAGAGCGGAAAGCAATCGTCTCTGCCGTTGCGGATGAAATAGGCGGTAAACTGCCATTCATAGTGCACACCGGTGCACTGAGTACAAAAGTTGCTGTTGAACTGAGCAATCATGCACAGAAAAACGGTGCATCAGCGGTATCTCTTATACCGCCGATTTATTATCACTATACGACAGAAGAAATAGGCCAGTTTTACACGGATGTCGCTTCTTCAATTGATCTTGGGGTTATCGTCTATAATATTCCGCAGTTTACCGGGATATCCTTTTCAAAAGAGAATAGTTTTTTGAAAAGCAGTAAGATAATCGGCATAAAACATACATCGATGAATCTTTATGATCTCGAACGCATCAGACAGGCATTCCCTGAAAAGATAATTTTTAACGGATTTGATGAAATATATCTGAGCAGCCTTGCTGCCGGAGCTTCTGCGACGATAGGAACAACGGTGAATATCTGTCCGAAACTGTTTAAGAATATACGGGAATCCTTTGCTGCAGGAGATATAGCCCGTGCGCAGAAACTGCAGTGTGTGCTGAATAACCTGATCGAAGCGCTCGTGCGTACCAGCGTTTTTCCGGCAGCAAAATACTGCCTTACGCTTCAGGGAATAGATGCCGGTTCATGCCGGAAGCCGTTTGCCCCCTTGAGCAGCCGGCAGAAAGCTCAGG
>DCFS01000117.1 GCA_002319875.1 Treponema sp. UBA1798
CCTGGAAAACAGGACCTTTTATTCGCAGATATATCCAAGGCTTGACATTCACTTGCAATGTTCATACAATTCATTGTAATACTATCTTTCAAGTATAAGGAGTCACAGACTATGATTAAGGTCGGTATTAACGGTTTCGGACGCATTGGCCGCATGGTTTTCCGTGCTGCAGTTTCCAACTTCAAAAAGGATATTCAGATTGTCGGTATTAACGATCTGCTTGCCTTCAATAAGGCTGATCCTTCAAAAATGCTTATCGATTATCTTGAGTATCTGCTTAAATATGATTCAGTGCATGGCCGTTTTGACGGCGATGTAAAGGTTGAAGGGAACTGCCTTGTTGTCAACGGAAACAAAATCCGCGTTTTTGCGGAAAAAGATCCCGCAAATATAAAGTGGGGTGAAGTTGGCGCAGACGTCGTCGTTGAATCAACCGGTTTCTTCCTTACCGATGAAGCTGCACGTGCGCATATCCGCGGCGGTGCGAAGAAAGTTGTAATCTCGGCTCCCTCAAAAGATGATACACCGATGTTTGTTTATGGTGTTAACGACAAGTCTTATAAGGGACAGGATATTATTTCCAATGCGTCCTGCACGACAAACTGTCTTGCACCACTTGCCAAAGTTATTAATGATGCATTTGGAATTAAACGTGGTCTTATGACGACTGTTCATGCTACAACCGGTACACAGCTTACCGTTGATGGTCCTTCCAAAGGCGGTAAAGACTGGAGAGGCGGCCGCTCCGTATATAACAATATCATTCCGTCTTCAACGGGTGCAGCAAAAGCTGTCGGCAAAGTTATTCCTGAACTTAACGGGAAACTGACCGGTATGTCAATGCGCATTCCTGCTCCTGATGTTTCTGTTGTAGATCTGACCGTAGAACTGAACAAACCTGCCAGTTATGATGAAATCAAGGCAGCGGTAAAGAAAGCGTCAGAAGGCAGTCTTAAAGGCGTTCTTGCCTATACAGAGGATGAAGTAGTTTCTACCGATTTCCGCGGCGACAGCCATACATCTATTTTTGATGCAAAAGCAGGTATTTCTCTGGATCCGACATTCGTAAAGCTCGTTTCATGGTATGACAATGAATGGGGCTATTCAAATAAACTCTGTGAAATGATTCGTGTCATTGCAAAATAAGTTCTGTATCTAAACAGATCTGATGAAGGCCGTCCGGAGTAAAACCGGGCGGCTTTTTGTTATAATGCTGACTTAACTTTCTGTGTCCTTTTTTTGTTCTTCATTCTCAGTATCTGTTTTCTTGACAAAGAAAATGAATATGGGGACAATAAAAGCATTATGAACAGCAGAAAAAAAAATGGTGTTGTACGTTTCTTCCTGTCAATGCTGTGGATTGTCGCGATTGCAGTATTTTCCCTTCTGGGCTGGCTTTCTTTTTCCGTACTTGATCGTGTATCTTCTCTTTCCGTAATTCCGCGGAAATATTCATTATATATACATACTGACGCTGCGTGGAAATCCGTTGAACCGCTTATTGATCTTCAGGCCGCCGATGTACTGCTTTCTGTTGCAGAGTATGCCCCTTTCCGTACTGCTTTTATGGAACTTCGTTCTTCACCTTTGCGTTCCAGACGCTGGTTTACATGGGCCGCGTCGCGCCGTGTTGATGTTGCACTGTATGGTGCTACTACAGATAAAATCAGGGATTTTACTGCTGTAGTTGATATGGGGGTGCTTTCCGGAGTGACGCGGCTTGCAGGATTCTTTTTACCCCGTATGAATATTCCGGGACTTTCATATATCCAGGAAGAGGGCTCTTCTCATTTTGAATATAGAAGTGACGGCCACATTTTTTATTTCAAACCGTATCATAATTTAATCGTTCTATCCGGATCTCCGGAGTTGTTCCGGACTGCCGTCCGGGGGAACAATGGCAGTTCATATACTGCTGCAGAACGGAAATTACTCACGGAAAAAAATGATCAGCCGTTCAGAGTTGTCGCTGATGCCCGGGAATTTGCACTTGCTTTTTCCGGACAGAATCCTGTATTGACAGGAATATCGCAACTGCTGGAACCGGGAACGCTCAGTGTTGTTTCTTTTGGTATTTCTGACTCTGCGGTCAATATGACTGCTAAATTTCCTCTGGACTTTTCCGCAAATGACAGCTCGCCCTTTAATACTCTTTTGTCCCGCGATTCTCAGCTTCCTGCTCTTCTTACACGAATGAGTGATGTAGTCCAGTATTATACACTGATCAATGCCGGATCGCTTGCGGAGCTGAAAACGGCGTTATTTCAGTTTTTACCGGACAAAGAAAAAAATGATGCAGCCTGGAATAAGGCAGAGTCACTGTGCCATACGTTCTTTTCCCTTTCACTGGAAGATATTATCTTTTCATGGACCGGAAAGGAATTTGCCGCTTTGGGAATTGAAGGTCAGAATGATCCTGTTTTTGTCCTTCAGATTGCTGATGAAACGCAGAGGAAAAATATTTTTGAAAAGGTACTGTCTTCCATTATAATAAAGGATGATACGAGCCTGATTCTCGGCGGTGTCCGTCTGCCGCGGCTGGTGCTGCCCGATTTTATTCAGGGAATACTTTCTGTATTCGGTGTAAAACTGCCGTCTCCTTATTATATAGTGCAGGATGGTTATATGTACTTTTCAGAATCTCCGGAAAGCCTTTCTGCTCTGTACACGTCTGTCAATCATGGCCGGCGGATTGCAGCAAATAAAGACTGGCAGGCTGTTTCTTCCCTGCAGAGTGCGTCTTCAACCGTCAGCCTGTATTATAATCTGGAAAGAAGTGTTCCTTTTTTTCTGAGAACTGCCGGAAGTTTTACAAAAGTGCTTGAACTGTATAACCGGGGACGCTGTGATATCCGGATAAAGAATTCCGTTTTGATATGTCAGTTACAGGCTGCTGCCCGCCGTTCCGGTGATATGCGGTCCGTTCCCGGATTTCCTGTTTCTCTTGCCGGTACACCTGATTCTGATCTGCAGACGGAACCGGGTAAAAATCCTGGTGCTGTATTCTGGACGGAAAACGGTACGACGGTAAAGTCTCTTGAACTTTCCGGAATGTCTTCAATGGAACAGAAAATGACTGATACCTGTATGATTGTATCTGCGGCAGAGAATCTTCCGGGTGGTGGCGTACTATGGGGAGTTACGTCTCAGGGGGCGGTGTATCTTTTTAACCGCCAGCTGGAAAATATTGATGGCTTCCCTGTCGTTACCGGAGAAATTCCTTCTGCCCGTCCTTCAGCTGTCGGAAAAACACTTCTGGTTCCATTGAATGGAGGTAAAGTGTGCATTATTTCTGATAATGGAGAAAAGAAAATACTTGAGCTGCCTGTTACCGGATCTTTTAAATCTGCTCCGGGTGTACTTGGCAGTATCGCGGCACTTTACGATAAAGGTTTTTCAGGGGAAATTTTTTTTATTGAAGACGGTGTATGTACTAACGGTACGTCGCCATTGGAAGTATCCGGTATAGCCTTCGGTTCTCCGGCAATGGCACAGATACAAAAGAAATTATATACCGGCTTTATTACTCAGGCAGGCCTGTTGTATCTATGGGCAGATGGGGAACCCGCACATGGATTCCCGAAAAAAATCGATGGTGTATTTTATCATAATGTGGTGGTTGCCGGAGAGTATTTTTTTGCTTTGTCGGCTGAAGGAAAACTGTTCCGGATAGACAGAGATGGTACCGTTACTTCGATTGCACTGCCATGGGGAACGGCTCAAAATGGGTCGCTTACTGCTGCGGATCCGGAAGGCAGCGGAAAAGATAAGCTTTATGTCGGAACCGATGGCAATGTATTGTACGGTTTCAGTCAGAATCTTGAAATGCTGTCTGATTTCCCGTTGGCGGGCTGGGGAACTCCGGTTTTTGCAGATGTAAACGGGGACCGCAATAAAGACTGTATAGTACTTACTGTGGATAAAAAACTTACTGCCTGGAATCTGAGATAAATTGCAGGAGAATCTGATGAATGGATATTCTGTTGTTTTAACAAAGGTTTTTGTATTGAGCCTTAATGCTATATTGCTTTTAACTTCCTGCACGTCTTTACAACAGGATGTATCTATTCCGGTCAGGCAGTCGGAAAACTCTGCTGATGTTATTGCCATAGAAACGAGACTGGCGGTCCTGGATGCGGCAACATTTATGCCTGATGACAAAACTGAAACGGCAGACCGGAATGCAGCCTGTGCAGTTCTTATCGATGATGTTGATGCACTGTTGTCTGCCCCTGAAATCAGTAAATCCGTACAGGCCCGTTTTTGGGCTCTGAAAGGGAGAATACTTCTTCTTTCCGGTAAAAAATCGCGTGCACGTTCCTGCTGGAATACTGCCAGCGTTTTGTTTGGTGCAGATCCGCAGACGGTGATTTTAGGGGCCAGACTCGGAGAGCCTGTCGATCTGGATAAACAGATTGCTGCCAGTGACGAGCGGGCATTGCTGCTGCTTGAACGTGCTCTGCGGCGGTATACAGCCGGGCAGTTCTCTGGGGCTGTTGCAGATTTTGATACGGCCTTTATGACCCTGGAACCTTTTTACAGGACAGCTTATGGGGGCGTTCGTGACCGTGCCTGGAAGTTTCATACTGCGATACCGGCACAAGAGGGGAAAGATGCTTCCATACTGCAGTATCAGAATATTACGGTTTCCGAGATGATGCTGGCAGCCCAGCAGACATCTGATATTCTTTTTAATTATACAGCCGGAAAAAATCTTTCTGAAAAAGTTTTGTTTAACAAATTGACAGGAGCCGGTCTCGTTTCTCCTGTATCTGCTGCATTCAGTGCTGATACTGTCCTTGCTGCTGACCAGAAGGCTACAAGAATTATCTGTGCCCGGTTTCTCTGGAATCTCTATATTGCGACAAAGGAGGATCCTGCGTCAGCGCTCCGGTATTCAAGGATATACCGCAAGACTTCGGGGCTGCAGAGTCCTATACCTGATATTCCGCTTGACTCTCCTGACTTTGATGCAGCTGCCGGTTGTGTTGAAACAGAACTGATGGATCTGCCTGACGGCGTACATTTTTTTCCAGATCGTTGTGTTGATGCTGTAGATTTTTGCAGATGGCTTTCATATATAAAACAGCCGCTCCGATGAAAACTGCTTATCGTTGAATATTTCGTGAAAAGACATTATAGTGA
>DCFS01000334.1:0-2704 GCA_002319875.1 Treponema sp. UBA1798
CTGTAAGAATTCATAAAAAAAATAACAATTAATGTCAAAGGGTGTTTTAAGGTTATTGGAGATATGAGAGAATAAAATTTATATTTTTTCCTGTAATGAAATTTTTCCGGATATCAGAAATTAAAAAACAGTGCTTTCCGATTTTAACCGATATTCTCTGCGATTTTTATAATTGTTCCGGTAATAAAATCATCCGGCTTCTGACTGTTTCCACTGATAAGATAATTGAAGAGTTTGCTTATTGCCATATATCCCTGCTGTTCAGGTTCCTGGCAGATAGTAAAATCGATGGTACCATCGCTGACATACTGTATTGTTTCCGGTACCGAATCAAAGGCAAGTATATGCATAAAATCAGGAACAACGTTCTTTACAGCCCGGCAGACACCTTCAACACCTGCTGCGGCTATAAAAATACAGTTTATATCATGATATTTCCTGAGACTGTTTATCGTACGGTTATATGCAAAATCATTACTGTCAAGCGATTCAAGCGTATCAACTATAACAAAGTCCATCCCATGCTTTTTCATGCCGGAAATAAACCCGCGGATACGTTCATTATGACCTCTTATATGATAAGAACCTGTAACGACGAGAATGCGCAGCGGATCCTTAATCATACGCCATAAAAGCCCCGCAGAAGTTACTCCGTCGTTAAAGTAATCGGGTCCTACATAACAGATTCTGCCCGTATCAGGAATATCCGTATTTACACTGACTACCGGGACTCCCTGCTGTATTACAGACTGTACGGCAAACTGAACTTCGGGACTATCCATTGTTGTAAGACAGAGTCCGCTGTATCCTGATTTAGCAAGCTGCTGTATGGCATGAATATGAGTTTCGGCAGAAAAGCCTTCTATATGTTCAATATGGACAGAGACTCCAAAATCGGCCAGCTCCTGCTGGGCATGATTAAAACCGGCAATAACGTCTTTAAAAAAGGGATTACCTATATCGGGAAGCAGACATCCGACAGATATCGGCTGTTTTCTGGCAGCAAGAATCCTTCCTGCACGGTTAGGTGTAAATCCCATTTTATCTGCAATTTCACGGATACGGTCAGCTACTTCCGTTTTTACTCCGGGACGATCGTGCAAAACACGGTCAACAGTACCTCTGGAAACTCCTGCCCTGACAGCTATTTCTTTTATTGTTACAGACATATATCTCTCTGAATCACCAACTCCGCCGCAAGCAGCGATGGATGGAATTCGCTAAAGGTATCGCAGCCGGAATTTAATACCCTTCATACGCCCCAAGGGGCGGGGTATTAAACCCTCCGCACGAATAAAACAGGGACTGCCTGTGACAGTCCCTGCTGTTTTAACATTCACTCAGTAAACGGATTTTCATCACAGTATAAACTGCCTGCAGATTTATTGTACGCAAGATCCTGCACACCAAGATAACTGAATATCGTATACAGTGCTTTTCCTGCATGACCGAACGCAACGGCTCCGTGATGCGGATAATGTTTGCTGATCAGTACATGACGGTAGAAGCGTCCCATTTCAGGAACTGCAAACACGCCTATACCACCGAACGACCGGGTTGCAACCGGAAGAACTTCACCCTGGGCGATATACGCCTGAAGTCTCGTATCAGCCGTACTCTGCAAACGGAAGAATGTAATATCACCGGCGGTAATATCTCCTTCAAGCGTTCCCCGGGTAAAATCAGGTTTACCGCCATTTTCAAGCAGACGGTTTTGTATTAACTGGAATTTAACCGCAGGCTTACTTTCCGGAGCAAGACGGCAGAATGGCGTATTACCGCAATGGAACCCCATAAACGTATCCGTATGTTTATAGTTATAACCGAATTTCCCTTTTATATCATGTTCATACATGTCAGCCGGAACAGAATTGTTGATATCCAATAGTGTTACAGGAGCACCCGTAACGCAGGTACCGATATATTCACTCAAAGCGCCGTAAATATCTACTTCACAGGCAACGGGAATTCCACGGCTTGCAAGGCGGCTGTTTACGTAGCATGGCTCAAAACCGAATTCTTTCGGGAATGCCGGCCAGCATTTATCAGCAAATACTACATACTTACGGCTGCCTTTATTCGTTTCAGCCCAGTCAAGCAGCGTCAGTTCAAACTGTGCCATACGCGGCAGCATTTCCGGAAATCTGTTACCTTCTTTCCCGAGTTCGTTTTCCATCTCTTTAACAACTGACGGTATCCGCTTGTCATCTTTATGTGCACGATAAGAGACAAGTAAATCCAGTTCCGAGTTTTCCTGAATTTCAACACCGATATCATAAAGAGCTTTTATTGGAGCATTGCATGCAAAAAAATCCTGTGGTCGCGGACCGAATGTAATAATTTTAAGCGACATAAGGCCCAGAATGGCACGTGCAACAGGAATAAAATCTTTGATCATTTTAACAATATCTTCGGCTGTACCAACAGGATATTCCGGTATTACTGCCTTTAAATGTCGCAAACCAAGATTATACGAGCAGTTAAGCATTCCACAGTAGGCGTCGCCACGTCCATTGATAAGATCATTTCCATGTTCCTCTGCTGCCGCTGCATACATAACCGGTCCATCAAAAATCTGGGCAATCTGTGTTTCCGGTGTTTCAGGACCAAAATTTCCCAGAAACACACACAAAGCATTACAGCCGGCTTTTTTTACTTCATCAACAGCCATGAGCACGTCCTGCTCATTTTCAACAGTCGTTTT
>DCFS01000334.1:3022-5633 GCA_002319875.1 Treponema sp. UBA1798
TCAGAAAGAGAAATCACAAAGCAGTCCCGGCTGACTGCTATAATACCCAGTTTTACTTCAGGAATGTTTGTCATCTTTTCCATAATCAGTCCTCCTTAATAAATTATTTATCAATGCCAGAAACCGTATACTCTTAAAGATTAAGTAAACTACAGATATACGCTCACAGCATGAGCCACTTTCAAAACTCGTCTGACTTTTGAAAACGCCTCACATATTTCCTATATCAATATTTCTGCCGATAAGCCCTGTAAAAGCACCCTGTTTTGCTTCTGCAGAATCGGGATGGGCTGTAAGCCACTTGTTCTTCGCCCAGAGCAGACGGTCTTCAGCATCAACCGGCTGAATATCCGGTTTTGCAGTATTAGTATCCTTCGGGAGAACAATGGTTACCCTGAAACCGTCTTTCGAGACACCGGACGGTGTTATTCCGTTACACGGCGCATAATGCAGTGTCGTTTCATAGATCTGAACTACAGTCCCCCTGGGGACTGAAAAAGCTTCAACAATAGAAGTATCAAGTTTTCCGCTGCTGCAGGATTGTAAAGGTGCAACAAGCAGCACAATATCATCTGCAGGGATATTGATTTCGCTTCCCCGGTGATATTCAAGGCAATTCAGCTTTGTATTGCTGCCATTACAATAGCCTACCTGAATTGGCATTCCGCCATATACATTACTGCCGATTTTTTTCGAAACCGGAAGCAGTTCGAGGTCAGGTGAACCAGGTTCATAAATAACGGTATCGGAAGGTTTTTCCGTAACCTCCTCAAGTTTCTTAAGCAGTTCCGCGACGTCATATCCTTTAAGAATTTTACCATACCGTTCAAACGAATGGCTGAATACCGATTTTATTTTCATTATCATTTCCCCCTACAATTTCGCCAGATCTTTCCAGTTCTGCCTGAGCGCAGGATACAGACCACGGTAGATTTCATAAAATTTTCTATATTCCGCACTGTTTTCTTTTACCGGCTCCTGGGATGGATTAGTTTTTATAACCTGACGGCATCCTTCCTGTACACTGGAATAGATTCCCGTACCCGTACCGGCAAGAACAGCTACACCAAGTGCAGGTCCTTCTTTTGAAACAACCGTTTTGACCGGACACTCATAAACATCAGCAAGCATTTGTCTCCACAATGGACTTGAGCCACCTCCGCCGCATGCCAGCATTTCCGTAATAGTAACACCCATTTCGCGAAGAACCTCAATGCTGTCCCTCTGGCTGAATGTTACGCCCTCCATAACAGCACGCAGCAGATGCTGTCTGGTATGCCTGGCAGAAAGTCCGAAAAAAACGCCGCGGCAGTCAGGATCAAGATGCGGGGTTCTCTCTCCCATCAGATACGGAAGATATAACAACCGGTCACTCCCGACAGGAATACGCGCAGCTTCTTTATCCATAAGATAATAAGGATCAACTCCCAGTCCATCTGCAGTATGCATTTCCTCATGGCAGAAATTATCGCGGAACCATTTAAGCGAAAGACCTGCTCCCTGAGTAACACCCATTACGTGCCACGCTCCGGGAACTGCACAACAGAACGTATGAACACGGCCTTTGGGATCTATACACAATTTCGATGTATGTGCAAATACAACGCCGCTTGTTCCTATCGTCGTAAATGCCCTGCCGTCTTCAACCGTACCGGTTCCTACAGCAGCGGCAGCATTATCACCGGCACCACCCACGACAGGCGTTCCCTGTTTAAGACCTGTCAATTCTGCAGCCTGTCGTGTCATCTTTCCAGTTATCTCAGGCGATTCATAAACTTCAGCAAGCATCGACTTATCTATATCAAGTTTTTCAAGGACTTCGGCTGACCAGCAGCGGTGAGGGATATCCAGCAGCTGCATACCACTTGCATCACTTACTTCAGTTGCAAATTCGCCAGTAAGCATATAGCGTATATAATCTTTAGGAAGAAGAATATGAGCACATTTTCCATATATGTCAGGTTCATGATTTCGTACCCATAGAATTTTTGAAGCAGTAAAGCCGGTCAGCGCAGGATTCGCCGTAATTTGTATAAGTTTCTTTGCTCCGACCTTTCCTGTAATTTCCTCACACTCTTCAGCCGTACGCTGGTCACACCAGATTATAGACCTGCGCAGTATATTTCCGCCTTTATCAAGCATAACCAGACCATGCATCTGCCCTGAAAGGCCTATCCCTTTTATATCTGAAGGATCCGCATTACTCTTTTCAACAACAGCCTTCATGGTCCCGTACACTGCACGCCACCAGTCTGAAGGATCCTGTTCCGCCCATCCGTTCTGCGGCTGATAAAGCGGATATTCTATCGTAGAAGATGCTACAACACTTCCATCCGTTTTAAACAAAACAGTTTTTGTTCCTGATGTTCCCAGATCAACGCCAATCAGCAAAGACATATTAATATAACCTCATAGGAAAGAATATTTTACAACTATATCGTGCTCGAGCACATTGTATTTCTTATAGTAATACCTGTACACATTTCCGTCAAGCCGGAATCACCAACCCCTCCGCGCGAATCACCAACCTCGACGCAAGCGTCGAGGTATGGAGTTCTATATAGGTATTGCAGTCGGGATTTACTACCCCTTCATACGCCCCAAGGGGCGG
>DCFS01000334.1:5869-18759 GCA_002319875.1 Treponema sp. UBA1798
CAAGGGGCGGGGTATTAAACCCTCCACACGAATAAAAAAATGTTCTTTATTCCTCCCTCCTTTATAAAATCAGTTCATTTATTTACGCAAAAATATCAGGTATTTTTCAATTAAAAAAGAACTTTCTCCGTATGATGTACGGATTAAACCAAAAACATCGAATCTGCGGAAGCAAAGTGCTTTTTGATACCGACTATACCGACCGCCTGTAAATCACCTCATATAGCATCTTATTTCTGATTATATATAGACTAATTGACAGTAAAGTATTTTCAATGTAATATTTTCTGTTCCTATCTATATCCTTTTTTTGGAGTTATAAATGGTAAAAACCAAACTTGTTTACTTTTTCGGAGACGGAAAAGCTGAAGGCAATGCAGAGATGCGTGCCGAACTTGGCGGAAAAGGCGCCAATCTTGCAGAAATGACCAACATCGGAGTCCCTGTCCCTCCGGGATTCACTATCGCAACAGATGTTTGTAAAATGTTCTATGAAAACAACAAACAGTATCCCGAGCAGCTAAAGGAAGATGTAGCAAAAAATCTTGCCAAGCTGGAAAAAACATTCGGAAAAAAACTCGGTGATGAAAAAGACCCCCTGCTTGTTTCCGTACGTTCAGGCGCAGCAATTTCAATGCCCGGTATGATGGATACAATTCTTAATCTCGGTCTTAATGACCGATCAGTTCTCAGTCTTGCAAAAAAGACGGACAATCCACGTTTTGCCTGGGACGCATACCGCCGCTTTATCCAGATGTTCGGCGATGTTGCAATGGGTGTACCGCATGATGAATTTGAAAAAATTATTTCCGAAGTAAAATCCCATAAGGGAAAGGTTCTTGATACCGAACTCGATACCGATGAACTGCAGGAAATTGTTACAAAATACAAAGCTCTGTATAAAAAATCAACGGGAAATGATTTCCCTCAGGATCCTGTCGACCAGATGTGGCATGCTATTGATGCCGTATTCGGTTCATGGAATAATCCGCGGGCAATCAAATACCGCGAACTGAACAACATCAAAGGCCTGAAAGGAACAGCTGTTACCGTCATGGCAATGGTATTCGGTAATATGGGTAACGATTCCGGTACAGGTGTGTGCTTCAGCCGGAATGCTGCAACCGGAGAAAACAAATTTTACGGCGAATATCTGATGAATGCACAGGGCGAAGATGTCGTTGCAGGCATCCGCACACCGCAGGAAATTGACCAGCTTTCAAAAGAAAACCCAAAAGTCTACCAGCAGCTTCTCGACATCCGGGAAAAACTCGAGAAACACTACCATGACATGCAGGATATGGAATTTACCGTTCAGCAGGGCATTTTGTACTTCCTTCAGTGCCGCAATGGTAAACGTACCGGAGCTGCAGCTGTCAAAATGGCAGTAGACATGGTTGGTGAAGGACTTATCACAAAAGAACAGGCAATGATGCGTGTTGAACCACAGCACCTCGACCAACTGCTTCACCCCATGCTCGACGCAAAGGCAGTTAAAAAAGCTGAAAAAATTGCAGACGGCCTCAATGCTTCTCCGGGAGCAGGATGCGGTCAGATTGTATTTACTGCAGAAGATGCTGAAAAACAGGCAAATGCCGGAAAAAAAGTACTGCTTGTCCGCAAGGAAACAAGTCCTGACGATATTTCCGGTATGGCAGCCGCACAGGGTATTCTTACCGCTACAGGAGGACGTACCAGCCATGCGGCAGTCGTTGCACGCGGTATGGGAAAACCATGTGTATCCGGTGTCAGCGCAATAAAATTCCTTTCAGAAAAAGAAATCAGAATCGGGGATAAAACCTATAAAGAAGGTGACTGGTTTACTATCGACGGAACTACTGGTTACGTATATGAAGGACAGCTGCCGCTCGTAGATGCCACATTCTCGAAAGAACTTGATACGTTTATGGAGTGGTGTGATGAAATCCGTAATAATTCAGTCCGCACACCGGAAACCGGTAAGAAAATAAAGGGCTTCGGTGTACGTGCCAATGGAGACCTTCCGATCGATGCCGAACACGCATTCCATTTCGGTGCGGAAGGTATCGGACTTTGCCGTACGGAGCATATGTTTTTCGATCCTGCCAAACTCATTTATTTTCAGGCAATGATCGGCTGCGATACAACTGAAATGCGTGAAAAAGCGCTCGAAAAGATTCTGCCGCTCCAGAAGAACGACTTCCTCGGAATCTTCAAAGCAATGAAGGGAAAACCTGTCGTTATCCGATTCCTTGATCCTCCTCTCCATGAATTCATCCCGAGAGATGAAGAAGGAACAAGGAAAGTACAGAAAGTCCTCGAAGAGGAAGGTACAAAGATTGACCTCAAGACACTTGAGCTTAAATTTAATGGCCTCAAGGAATTTAACCCGATGCTTGGCCACCGCGGTTGTCGTCTGACCATTACGTATCCTGAAATATACAAGATGCAGACCGAAGCTGTCGTACTTGCAGCAATTGAATGCCAGAAATCAGGAGAGAAGGTCTCACCGTATATTATGATCCCGATTGTCTGCGACTACAAAGAACTCGGCATCATCAGAAAGGAATGTGAAGAAGTTATCGACCGCGTTGAAAAAGAAGCAGGCGTAAAGATGCCGATCGAAATCGGAACCATGATCGAAGTACCGAGAGCAGCATTGCTTTCCGGAAAAATTGCGGAAGTGGCAGATTTTTACAGCTTCGGTACAAACGACCTGACGCAGATGACGTTCGCGTTCAGCCGGGACGATGCAGGTAAATTCCTCGATTCATACTACAAACGCAATATTCTCGAAAATGATCCGTTCAAGACACTTGATGAGGAAGGTGTCGGCAAACTGCTTAAATACGCTGTAGACGAAGCCCGCAAGGTAAAACCGGATTTTCACTGTGGTATTTGCGGCGAACACGGCGGAGATCCCCAGACTATCGACTTCTGCTATCGTGCAGGACTCAACTATGTTTCCTGTTCACCGTATCGTGTTCCGATAGCACGCCTGGCAGCAGCTCAGGCTGTTATCCGTAACTCCTCTGCAAAAAAATAATAACTGAAAAAAACGGCATACCACGACGCATTGCATCATGATATGCCGTTTTTTAAAGGTCATACGCCGCCTGTTTACAACCGGGTTCCGGGTATTAAACAACTTACACGATTAAATAGAACGTTTAATTTCCTGCCTTTTTTTTATTCTTTCCAGTTACTTTGCTTCAGTTTTTCTTAATATGGCTGTCATAAAAATAGTGGCAACAAGAAGTATAGTCAGATATAATAGCGCAAGGTATATAAGTATCTGCGGCATAAGAATCATCATAAAACCACAAATAATCGTAAGCATTCCGACGAGTACGGAAAAATAACCGCATGTTTTTCCAAGTGTACGGCTGCTTCTTCGTTTCCGTTCATCATTTATACTTCTATAATCCGAAAGCAGGGACAAATATTTATCAGAGAGAAAATAAATACCGGCAGCAACAAAAGCAATTCCAACCAGTATAAAAGCGATACCTATTATTATAACTTTCATTTTTTCCATACAATATTATACCATACCTCCTGCATAATTACATCGTAACATTGTCATTCCGGTGTTTTTAAACTACAATACATCTGTGGACTCTTTTCTTTCTCTGTTAAATGAGCAACAGCTGTCTGCAGTAAAAAATACAGAAGGATATATCCGCGTTATGGCAGGTGCAGGCTCGGGCAAAACACGTACGCTTATTTCGCGTTACTGTTATCTTGTTTCCGAACTCGGTATTGCTCCGGGAAATATATTGTGTGTCACATTTACAAACCGCGCAGCAAACGAAATGAAATCCCGCGTACGAAATCAACTCGGTGATATGGACCTTGGTTTCATCTGTACTTTTCATGCTTTCTGTGTACAGCTTTTAAAAGAAGATATTCATGTTCTTAATTACCCGAAAAATTTCATCATACTGGATACAGAAGATGAAAGAGAAATCCTTCTGCGCATATTTGCAGATATGCATCTGACGTCAAGAGATACGACGATACAAAATACCATTGATAACGTTCTTGAAGCAAAAAAGATGGAAGTTGATACCTATATAGACGATATTTATCGCCTTAATAACGAACAATTAAAAGCACGCTTTGAGACAGCCGGTGAACGTAATCAGCAGATATTCCTGAGATATATTTACGAACAAAAAAAGTGTTTCGGTCTGGATTTCAACGACCTTATTAATTTTGCAACATACATACTTGAAAACTTTCCGGCTGTACACGAAAAATGGCAGGAACGCATGCAGTATGTTATGGTTGATGAATTTCAGGATGTCAGTAAAAAACAATACCGCATCGCACAACTGCTTTCCGCAAAACATGGTAATCTGTTTATTGTAGGCGACAGTGACCAGACAATTTATTCATGGAGAGGTTCACATGTACACCTTTTTCTCGATTTTGACAAAAAGTATGCCGAATCCAGAACATTTCTCCTTACAGAAAACTATCGTTCAACTCCTCAGATTCTTGCAGCTTCCAATATGCTCATTTCGAAAAACACCATCCGGTATCCGAAAAAATTAACAGCATCACAACCCGCCGGCCCCAAACCACAATACTGCCACTGCAAAAGTGAACAGGAAGAATCGTTATGGATATACAACCATATACATAAACTTATCGAGGCCGGTACATTTCCGGGTGATATAGCCGTTTTGTATCGGGCGCACTATCTTTCCAGATCTATTGAAGAATGTTTTATACAAAAAAAACTTCCATATAAATTCTATAGCGGAATTGAATTTTATTCACGGAGAGAAATAAAGGATCTGATCTGCTATCTTCGCATGATCACAGCTGCCGATGACGTTGCTTTTTTGCGTACCATAAATATGCCGTCGCGAAAGATAGGCAAAACAAAAATAAATCTTTTGAAAAATTTGGCAGAAACACAAAATATTTCGCTGTATGAAACACTTAAAAAAAATATCCTGATACCACAGTTAGAAGGTACACAGGCAAAGCAATATATAGAGGCAATTGAATCGGTACGTACCAGTTATAAGACTATGAAACTGGGAACCATACTGCAAACTATTATGGACAAAACAGGTTATGAAGCAAGTCTCCGTTTACAGGGAGACCAGAACAGGCTCGACAATGTTGCTGAACTAAAACGAGCCGTAGAAAATGCCGGTCAGGATGACGATGCAAATCTGGAAGATTTCCTTGACCATATTGCATTATTCACAGATCTTGACAGGGAGGAAAAAAAGGAAACCGTAAAACTGATGACTATTCACACTGCCAAAGGGATGGAATTCCCCTATGTTTTTATCTGCGGCCTGAATGAAGGAATATTTCCATCACGGAAAACGCTTACTCCTGAAGACATGGAAGAAGAACGGCGTATTGCATACGTCGCTATGACACGTGCAGAAAAACAGCTTTTTCTTAGTGACAGTGAAGGAATTGCCAATGACGGTATATTTAAATATCCATCACGCTTTATTTTTGACGCCGGGAAAGAAAATATTGATTACGAAAAGGAACTTGATAAATCATTTTCTGAACAAGCATTAAAACTGATTACATATGATGAAGAGCATTTAAAAAAGATAAAAACATCTCTTGAAGTGAATACACGTGTCAGCCATCCCGTATTCGGTAATGGCACAATCGTTTCCGTCGATTCCAGAAACTTCTGCTATTTCATACAATTCGATAATTTGAAGACAACAAGAAGTATACGCTTTGATACACACATTACTTCAATAGAAAACTGATTTTTTCCAGAACTTTTGACGCCCTTGTATGTGAAGTAATAACTGCAGTTCTTGTTTTACCGTTTTTATCTTTAAATTCCATTATCAGTTTATCTGCTACTGATGAAAACAGCACATCATACCATTTATGTCTCTGGATAGTAAATTTTACAGAATCAAGCGCATGAATTGCGAGCAGCTGCTCTACAGGAACCTTACCATGCACAGCCTGCCTGAACATCATGCTCATCGCAGATTCATAAGGATGTACATAAAAATAAAGCCCCTGTTCACAGAAAACCAGAAGTCCCCATAATTCTTCGCTTACCGAAGTTCTTTCCAGATTCAAAGCGGTAAAAGTTTCCCGGTCAGCTTCAAGGCTTACCATTTCAAGCGATTGAACTTTATCGTTTACCCTTTCTGAGAATTCCTTATAAAATTTTCTGACTTCTTTTTGCTGTCCGTAATTCATAGACCGTCGTATCAGTTTTTAATCAGTTCAATATCAAAAGCAAGATATGCATTACCTGGAATTACACCCGGATACCCCTGCTCACCATAGGCCAATTCCGGAGGAAGCACAATCGTACGCTTTTCTCCAAGTTTCATATCCTGAACCATAATATCAAAACCGGGAATCATCTGTCCGCCGGCCGTCATGAATGTAAGAGGGCCTCTGCCTTTCGACTGGTCAAATACTTTTCCGCTGATAAGGTAACCTTTGTAGTCTACAGATACATTCTTTCCCTTACCGGTTTTATTTCCCTTTCCCTCAAGAATCGTTTTGTAATAAATTCCATGAGAATCTTTCGTATACTCCGGAAAATTTTTCTCAATGAGTTTAATCTGATCAGAAAAAGCTGCTTCTTTTTTTGTATTAGCGGCCTTTAAGACAGCCGATAATCTGTCATTAAAATCTGTTTGAGTATCTGCAAATTTTTCAGCATCTTTTCCCTGACGGAATATGGTAACTTCTACAATTTTATCACCCTGCTGGATGGAATTTACAACATCCTGACCGCTTATTACTTTACCGAATATAGTATGCTTTCCGTTAAGCCATGGTGTATCCTTATGGGTAATAAAAAACTGGCTTCCATTCGTACCCGGACCTGCATTTGCCATAGCAAGAATACCGGGCCCATCAAATTTAAGGCTGTCAACCAGTTCATCAGGAAACTGATATCCCGGACCACCGGTTCCATTGCCGTAAGGATCTCCACCCTGTATCATAAAATCAGCGATAACACGATGAAATTTCAAACCGTTGTAAAAAGGTTTCCCATTTGCAGCATCAAGTTTTCCTTCTGCAAGACCAATGAAATTAGTTACCGTCAACGGAGTCTGTTTATAATACAACTCCAAAACAATGTCCCCTTTTGATGTTCCCATCACTGAAAAAAGGCCTTCTTTTCCTTCAATCGCTTTCATGCTTTTCTCCGTCGGTTTACAGAAACCGGTTGATATTGCTGTACAGACTACCGCACATACAGCTAAAAGTTTTCTGTCTTTCATTACAAACCTTCTGTTTTACATATTTGAGGCGTATTCAAAAGTCAGACGAGTTTTGAATACGCTACTTTAATGTATCCGCAGAAAATTTACAAATCTTTAAAATACAGAAATTTGTAAATTTTCTGCAAAAGCCACTTTCAAAAGTAACAGACTTTTGAAAGTGGCTCATCTACTTAAAATTGCATGGTAAACCATTTATATATTGCATCGAGCCTTGAATTCAGTGAATTGTTCATCCTTTTTTCAAGTAATGAAAAGCGGACTATATCTGCATGTATTACCATATAAACAAGATACGAATCGCCACAGTCTGAAACAACAAGATTTATATTCATACTTCCTGTTTTTACTGCACGAATAACCGTATAATAGAGGGGCTCTATATTAGTAAAAAGTACTGAAACTTCAGTATTGCTCTGCCCATAATCAAGACGGTATTTGCAATTTCCAAACGTATGTTCATTCTGATAACAATAAAGAATCAGCCCGTCTGCCGGCCCGTCTGTCTTATCAGGAACAGCAGTTTCCGAATCGGGAGATTCTATCATGTAAGACTCATTATATAAAACATCCCATTCTTTCCGGGAATTTGAATAATACATCATTCCCTTCATTTTTGAAATTGAACGCAATACACGGGAAACTGCATCAAGCGAAGTATCAGTTCCTTTATTTTTACTGTTTTCGGTAAGTTCCGTTTTTTTTATTATATGCAGGCTCTCTGAAATAAAAGAAGGCTCATTTTTTATATCATTAACGTTGTTAAAGGAAACTGCTTTTTTTGCAAATGGTGTATCAGGAACAAGAAGTAATGCTGTTTCTCCTTTTGCAAGCGTATGTTTTATTTCCCCGTTCTGCTTTAATTCCGTAACTACAGAAGAATCAAGTATTGTGCTTATATCATATGCCGCAATATTCTTTGTCTGGGCAAAAAGACCGGAAAATGATAAAAATAAAAGACATATTACAGCTGTAAAAATTTCCGGTTCTTTATTCATTATCTGATACCCTTATATAATACACGCACCTGCTTATATAAACCCTCACCTTCGCTTTTGGTTTCAATATCAGGAATATCATTTAAAGTCGTATGTATTATTCTCCGCTCGAAAGGATTCATCGGTTCGAGAAGAATGGAATTATGGGAAGAATGGACTTTATCAGCCGTATTATAAGCAAGCCGCACAAGAGTTTCTTCACGACGTATACGGTAATTTTCCGTATCAAGTATTACACGGACATCTTCACGGCCGAGACGACCGGCATATACATTTGCAAGCAGCTGTAAAGCATCAAGGTTTTTTCCTTTTCTTCCAATAAGTATTGAAGAACTTTCTGTATCAAGTTTAAAGCCAATCTTATGATCTTCACGGAACATGACTTCTGTTTTTGCTTCATATCCCATTTTTGTTATAACCGTTGTTATGAATTTAGTTAATTTCTTTTCAAATTCATCCTGGGGAAGAGGATCTGTTACCATTCTCCGTGCAGGCATTTTACCTTCAAACTCAGATGCAATATGTTCATCCGAATTAAGTGTATGAACACGGATTTTCACAAATCCCTTTTTAAAAAGCGTACTTTTCTGGGTTTCAAGAATTTCCACATCGAACTGATCCCGCTCAAGTCCGAGTTCATTGGCTGCCTGTTCTATAGCGTCTTTCTCAGTTTTTCCTTCGTATTCGTATACCATATATAAACCTCTGTATTGTAAATCCTTTAATGCGTTTATACTTTAACGGATTTATTATTCTAGTTCACTTTCCGCCTTTCGGAAACTTTTTGATATTTGAATTCCTGCTGACAGTTATTTCGGCCTTTTTATCAGCCATAATTTTATTAATAAAAATCTGCTGCACCATCTGTATAATATTACTTACTGTCCAGTAAAGTAACAGACCTGACGGGGCATTATAAAAAATAAAGAAAAAGAAAATGGGCATACCATACATCATTATCTTCATCTGGGTAGCGCTTGTTCCCGTACCCATCCCGCCATTCTGCGTTATTTTACCAAATAGCAACTGTGAAATTACATAAATAACAGGCAATATACGTATCTGATTTCCCATGAACGGAATACTGAATTTTAACGAATAAATACTGTCACCTACAGAAAGATCCGGTATCCAGCCGGGTATAAAGCTTGCCCCTCTGAATTCAAAATAATTGTTAAACAAATTGAACATCGCAAAAAGTACGACAAACTGAAGAAGCATCGGCAGACATCCTGATACAGGATTATACCCCGCTTCTTTATACATCTTTGCTGTTTCTTCCTGAAGTTTTTGCGGGTTATCTTTATATTTCGTCTGGAGAAGCTGCATTTTCGGTTGCAGTTCCTGCATTTTAAGCGTTCCAAGTGAACTCTTCTTTGTAAGCGGAAATAATATCAGTTTCAGAATTATTGTAAGAATAATAATAGAAGCACCCCAGTTTGGAACAATTCTATAAATTATTTCCATCATCCATTTCAATATGGTTTCAAGCCAGGAAAGCCAGCCGCTTGACTGGAGACTTTCAGAAAGCCTCTGACTGGAAAGCCCCCATCCGTTATTTTCAGCAACGTTATAGGTACGTAATTCTTTTTCATTACGCGGCCCGAAATACATATAATAGGTATCTTTTGTATTTCCCGTTGAAGTAGCTTTACGTACAACCATTGCCTGCGCATTTGCGTAATTATTAACTTCTATAACTGTTGAATACCAGGTATCTTTTATTATGCCGGAATTCTCGGGTATAATCAGGTCTATAAAATATTTTCCGCCGATTCCAACCCACTTGATTTCCTTATCATAAGATTTAAAAGTTTTGTCACCGAGATTTATTCTTTTTGCCTTTTCACCGTTATACGCGATAAAAGAACGTAATTCATAGCGATCAACTTTACGGTCAAAATGAGGACCTATCTGAGGTGAACTTCGCAGCGTATATGCAGCACCATTAAAATTCAGACCAGTTACCGGATTTTTTCCATCTATCATGATGTCAAGTTTAAATGCATATTCATCGGGCTTAAAGGAATACTGTTTAACAAGCGTAAAGGAGTTATCAGAACCGTCAGCATTTTTTATTACGTAATTTTTAAAGAAACCTATCGTATAATCATCCAGCCGTTTCACAGTAAAGATATCATTTATTATCGGATTGTCAGCGCTTCCAAAAGAAACAGCACATGTACGGTTTAAATTCGAAACATTATCAGCCATCTGAACGCCTTTTCCGGTATAGCTGTCATGATGGTCCAGTAATTCATAACTGATGATATCCCCGCCGCGATTCGTAAAAACAACTTTTACTTTCTTTGTAGTAACAGTGTAATTTGATTCGGTTTCCACAGCAGTCGTACTTTCTCCGTTCGGAGCAGTTATTGTTGCAACCTCATTGCTGACAGCAGAATTGACTGGTGTGACAGGTTCTGCAGCTTTAGCAGCGGCAGGAGCTCCCTGCAGTTGTTTTGCAGGATAAAATTTCGACTGGATCATCATAAACCCAACAAGTACAACTGTTGAAAGCACTATAGCCCAGATAGTATTTTTTTCCATATTTAATTACTCCATAACGATTTCAGGGTACGGGGTCATAACCTCCCTTATGAAAGGGATTACAACGCAATATACGTTTAAATGCAAGCCATAACCCCTTTGCAACTCCATACTTTCTTATTGCTTCCAGTGCATAATTAGAACAGGTAGGATAATACCTGCAGCAAGGAGGAAATAAAGGAGATATACAGACTTGATAAACGCGGATAAAAAAATAGAAAAATTTTGAAAAAAAATTTTTCAACGTTTTAACAATCCTGCTTTTTCACACAATGAACGAAATTGAACACACCGTGTACGGAACGAATCATTTCCCGGATATATCAATAATAATATATCATATCCGGTGTTCAGGCATGTTTTAAAAGAACGATAGACTTCACGGCTATAACGCTTTGATGTATTACGCTGGACTGCGTTTCCATAACCGCGGGAAAGAGGAAAAGCTATACGATTTAATACCGTTTTATTAGGTGCAAAGAAAAGTTTTGCACCTGAAATGCTCACTTTCTTTCCGTTTTTAAACAGATTCTGAATCTCAGCAGGACGTTTAACATGTTCTTTTTTTGTAAAACGTCCTGCCTGTAACAAGTCTGTCCCCATTCATTTTACTGATATATATCAGTAGGGTTTCTTTTCATCAGATGCTGATAATTTTGAACGGCCTTTTGCACGTCTGCGGGCGAGAACAAGACGACCGCCATGAGTTGCCATGCGGGCACGAAATCCAAATTTTCTATTGCGTTTGACCTTACTGGGTTGATATGTCCGTAACATAGAACACGTCTCCTTATTTAAAGAGCCTGCTTAGCATAGGCTCCGATATTCTTTTGAATGCAGTAACAGAATATACCACTATTTATCAGAATTGGTCAACATAATTCTTCTGAACCGCCCAAATATTTCTCTTAGTTCTACCGGTAATTCTTCATTTTTTTTATTTCCGGATGTATTTTTCTCTTTAAAACCTTTTCCTGAAAGAATTTCCTCCTCATTATCTATAGATTTAATCATTTGCTCTTTTTCTTTTCTTATTGCATCTTCATTATCAGTTTTGTATGACAATTCCGCATTGCTTCCCTTTAAACGAAATGCCAGCGTATATATTTTCATTTCAGGACAATTTTTTTTTAAGCCATTCAGTATATACTTTTTATGTAGCTGAAACATTTGTATCCATCCCGGATGGTCCGTTTCTATAAGCAGTATACCATTTTTCAAATCTATAAGTCTGCTGTGTTCTGCAAGATTTTCACCACATCCCCGTACTCCTGAAACCGTTCTTTTCCAGACAGAAAGCATTTTATTACCTTTCTGAATATCAGTCTTTTCTATATCTGAAAAAACACGATTTACAATATCAGCACACGAAACTATCTGTGATTCTTCATTCATGCCAGACTCCTTTTTCAAGAAAATATATCCGTGTCCCTTTATGCTTATAACGTTCATATGGCTCACCAGGAAGAAATGTACAAAAAAGCTGATCATATTCAGGAAGAAGAGATGTAAGCTTTTGCCTTTTATCAGGGTCAAGTTCAAGCATAACATCATCCATAAGAAGTACAGGTTTAATACCTGTTACTTTTTCATAAAAAACAGCCTGTGCAGTACGCAGTAAAAGAGCAATAAGACGTCTTTGTCCGGTAGAAGCAGATGGAATAAAATGTTCTTTATTCTGCATAAATGTAATCCTGTCTCTGTGTGGACCTGATAAAGTCGTACAAAGAATTTTGTCCTGTTCACGCTTCTGCCTTATACAGGACAAAACTTCTTCCTGTGAAGGGAAATGGACAGATACATCATCAGGTATTTCTTTCCATGCAGGTTCATATGATATCGTTACGCCCTGAATACCGGTAACTTCCTCATATAATTTTCCAAAAATCTGATTAAACTGAAATACCATATTCTTTCTTTTTTTCTGAATTATAAGTCCGTTTTCAGCCAATTGAAAATCGTATTCATCAAGCATTTCATATTTTTGTTCTTTGAGAATTATATTCCTGCTTTTTAAAACCCTTTTATATCTTCTCAATACATCAATATATAAGATATCATACATTGAAAGTGACTGATCAAGAAAGAAGCGTCGTCTTTCCGGTTC
>DCFS01000334.1:19123-19799 GCA_002319875.1 Treponema sp. UBA1798
TTTTTTTCCCGTTCTCATATGTCACGGAAACAGACTGCGTATTTTCACTTTCAGTCTGAAACATTGTCCGCAATCCGAATACAGTTTCACCATGTCTGATAATTTCAGAATCGCTGTTAGTCCTGAAAGATGTACCGTATGCGGAAAAATACAAAGCTTCCAATAAATTGCTTTTTCCCTGACCATTTTCACCAACAAAATAGACCTCCTTTGAAAGAAGGTCTATTGATGCATTCTGTAAATTTCTAAAATTATATACTGAAAGAGAAAGAAACGGCATTTATTCAAGATTCATCGGCATTATGATATGAAAATAATCAGTCGCCGGTTCAGGACGCATCGTAATAGCTTTCATTGATTCCGTAAATTCAAACACTATACGTTCAGAATTTATTACCTTAAGAGGGTCCTCAATATATCTGTAATTAAGCGCCATAACAATCTCTTCACCATTATACTGACAGGGAATTTCTTCGTCTGCTGCACCTATATCTGATTCAGGAGAAATGAGAGTTAATGTTCCTGAGTTTATTTTAAAAAGAATACGGCATATTTTTTTATCAACCATCAGCGCAGTTCGTTTTAATGCTGATTCAAGATCACTTTTCTCTACCTGAAAAGAAAAAGCCTGTTTTTCAGGTATTACACGCTGATAATTAGGAAACTGTCCGTCCAA
>DCFS01000280.1 GCA_002319875.1 Treponema sp. UBA1798
ACATGGGAGCCGGTATTCTGCGGGCTGTCGGGGATTCGAAGAGACCTTTCTATATATTGGTAGCAGGATGCGGTGCCAATATCGTTCTTGATCTGCTGTTTGTCGCCGTATTTCATCTGAGAGTAGCAGGAGCAGCATGGGCAACAGTGGTTTCACAGACATGCAGCATGGTTCTGATACTTATAAATCTCAAGCATACAAGAGAAAGCTATAAACTTGTATTCCGGAACCTCACCATAACCCCTCATCTGCTGCGGGAAATGGTAAAAATCGGATTCCCGGCCGGAATACAATCCGTACTATATACAGTCTCAAACCTTATTATCCAGGCAAACGTAAACAGATTCGGTACGAATACGATAGCAGCATGGGCAGCTTACGGAAGAATCGATTCCATTTTCTGGATGACGTCGAATTCGTTCGGTGTTGCGCTGACAACATTTTCCGGGCAGAATTATGGAGCCAAACTGTATGACAGGGTACGGACAGCAGCCAAAAACGGTATGGCGATGGCCGCGGGAGCAGCCGTTGCGTACTGTATTCTGTTTCTGATTACCGGAAAAATGTTCTTTCACCTGTTTACGACAGACGAAAATGTTATAAAGAAAGGTCTGCAGATGCTGTATTTTCTTGCCCCTTTTTTTATTACCTATGAACCGATAGAAATTCTTTCCGGTACGATACGGGGAACAGGAGATTCTTTCAGACCTATGATTATCACGCTGTTAGGTGTATGCGTACTCCGTATCCTGTGGCTGGTCGTAACGGTACCGGTCTGGCCGAACATCATAACGGTAATCGCATGCTACCCGGTTACATGGACTACGACATCGATCCTGTTTTTTATCTATTATAAACGCGGTACCTGGATGAAGCACTAGCTGGTTACATAGAAAACACTGTTTCAATCCTGATGCTTTAATGAGTGTTTTCTTTACAGTCTCCACGGTCAACGGCAACCCGGTAACCTATCGCCGCCATCCGGCGGCTGAGACAATTGCGACATTCTGCGGCTTCGTCCCCCGTACAAATTTTATTGTCATAAAGCATATAGTTTTTCCGGACACGTACCGGAGACAAATTCGGCATGATGACGTTAGCCCCTGCAAGTACGCCTTTTTCACGTCCCGCAGAATCAGCAGTACCGAGCGCGGTTGTTGCAGGAATAAGCGCATACGGAAACATGAGACGCAATATTCCGATAAGAAGCAGAGTCAGATCCACACTGCCTGCCGGGAAGTCCCTGAAGGGAGTATCGTGATGAGGTATGAATGGCCCGATCCCGATCATTTCAGGCTCCAGTTCTTTTGTAAAAAGCAGATCTTCGGCAAGGCATTCCGCTGTCTGGTACGGAGAGCCTACCATGAAGCCGTTACCGGTCTGGAAGCCGAGGTCCTTTAAATCACGCAGGCAGCGCATTCTGTTTTCATAAGACAATTCAGGCGGTTTCAGCTTCGCATACTGTTCCCTGTCCGCCGTTTCATGACGGAGCAGATACCTGTCGGCACCGGCAGCACGGTATGCCTCATATTCTTCACGGCTTTTTTCTCCAACGGAAAGCGTCACTGCGCAGTCAGGATGAACTGATTTTATACTCCGGACAATTGAAACGATTCTTTCCACTGTATACGCAGGATCTTCACCGCTCTGCAGTACGAATGTACGGTATCCGAGGTCGTAACCGGCAGCACAGCAGCCGAGAATCTCTTCGTCGCTCAGCCGGTAACGGACTACGTTCCGGTTACTTTTCCTGATGCCGCAGTAAAAGCAGTCGTTTCTGCAGTAGTTTGAGAATTCGATCAACCCGCGGATATATATGTCCCGACCGTAGTACTGCTGCGTCTGTTTCCGTGCAAGAGTAAACAGATATTCCTTTTCTTCCCTGTCGGAACATTTAAGGAGGTCTACGAAAGATTCCTTCGCCAGTGTTCTCTGTTCAAAGAGTGCATCTATCAGTTCTTTGTACATACGGAATGTCCTTCGCGATATGCTTCAGCCAGTCCGGGAAACGGCTCAAGCGCACGCGGCAGCAGTCCGTTCGCCCATGCAAGAAACAGCCCGTAATTCAATACCGGAACCCCCGCAGTCCGGAATTTTTCTGTCTTCGCTTCCATCGCACGGCGCGTCAGCATACAGCCGGCACAATGTATGACGAGGTTGTATGTTTCTGGACGTTCCGGAACTTCGCGCGAATGGAAGAATTCGACCCGGGGATGAACCATTTGCCGGAACAGCCGCGGGATCTTCACCGTCCCCAGATCATCTGCCTGCCGGTGATGCGAACAGGCTTCCATCATCAGTACCCTGCCGTTTTCCGGAAAATGAGAGAGCACACTGAGACTCTGTATAAAATAGCTGATATCGCCTTTTTTACGTGCAAACAGTATGGAAAACGATGTGAGCGGCTGGTTTTCAGGAATGTCGGCAGCAACCTTACTGAAAGCCTGGCTGTCCGTTATGACGAGATCCGGTTTCCTGCCAAGACTGCGGTATATACCGTAGAGTTCCCGTTCTTTTACAATAAGAGCGGCACAGTCCCTGTCGAGCAGGTCGCGAATTGTTTCAACCTGCGGCAGGATCAAACGCCCGGCAGGAGCCGCAAGGTCAACCGGAGTCACCAGCATGACAAGTTCCTGTTCATGAACGATACCTTCAACCGGCGTCGGTTCGCGCGAGATTTCTTTTTCAAGAGATTCTATTTTTGCAAGTAAAGCCGGAATACCTGATGAATCAGTCTTTTCTGCGGCAGGGCTGTTATCGATACTGACACAACGCGCAGCAGGGAAAAAAGCCTTTCGGCTGTCCATGACAGGCCGGTCGGCAAACGTCAGCACACCGACATACGGTACCTTTTTCTCCGCAAGCCATTCGAGGAGTTCCCGTTCACAAGATTCAACGTCCCTGTCACCAGGAGAGACGAACAGGACAAGATCCGCTGTCTCAAGCTGTTCCCTCGTTTTTGCGACACGTTCCCGGCCGAGATTTCCCGTATCGTCAAGCCCCGCAGTATCCGTTACGGAACAGGCTCCGAGTTTACCCAGTTCCATTTTCCGGGTAACCGGATCCGTCGTCGTTCCGGGAGCGGCGGACACAATCGCTATATGCTTCTGAAACAGACTGTTCAAAAGCGAAGATTTACCGGCATTCGTAATACCGGCAAGTACGATATGTATGGATTCCGCAACCGGTGTTTCCGTCATTCAGTTCCCTCCCGCCCGAGTTTCTGAAAATCCCGTCAGATTCCGGATATCGAACTGCCTTTCGAGAAAGTCCCTGTCCAGTTTCGTATGCTCCGCCAGAAAATCTATCAGTAACGAGCCTGTAGTTATATGTGCCTGCTGTATCTGTACAAGCAGCTCTTTTATTTCCGTATAGTCAAGCACGCTTCGGAGCGTATTGAGCAGCGCAGCGCTTGACGCAAGGTGTTCCTCCATCTTCGGGATATCCGGTTCAAGGACATCCATGAGCTTTCCTGAAGCGGCTGCGAATGCTTTTTCCAGATTCCGGTCAAGCCGTATAAGCTGTTCCGCCATAAAAGGCAGATTCGCATTAAGCTGGAACTGCCCGCCCCGGCTGTATTCGGCGATGAGCCCCGCTTCGGCAGAACATTCCATGCACAAACCCCGTATCAGTTCCGGAACGACAGGATTTACCTTGTCGGGCATAATCGTAGAACCATACTGCACTTCACGGTGATGCATTTCACCGCAGCATGAAGACGTGTACAACAGCAGGTCGCTGGCAAACTTACAGAGGTTATCGGCAGCGAGAGACATTGCCTGTGCACATTCCGCCAGCGGATCCGTATGGGCTACCTGATCGCAGAGGTTCTGGCTTCTGGCAAGAGGAAGTTTCGTAATAGAACGCAGCTGACGTTCGGCTTCAAATACATATTCCCGGGGAGCGGAAAAACCGGTACCGATCGCAGTCCCGCCCAGCGGTATCGTCCTGAGCCGCTCCCTGACTTTACTGATCCGCCACCGGTCCCTTTCGACAGGCCCCGTCCATGCGGCGAATACCTGCCCGAGCGTTATCGGCAGCGCATCCTGCATTTCGGTACGTCCGGTAAGGAGAACGGTTTCATATTCAGTCTCGCGCTTTACCAGTGCTTCCTGTAAACGGATAATTTTTTCCTCAACAGTTTCAAGGAACCGGTACGTCATGATAATCACCGCTGTAGGGAACGTATCATTCGTAGACTGAAATCGCGCAATATGGTCAAGCGGATCTGAACGGAACAGACATTCCTTTCCAGCAGCAGCCTTTTCATTGGCGGCATTTGCAAGTACCTCGCATATATTCATGTGAAGACTCGTTCCTGCCCCTCCCTGCGCAAGAGGAAGAACAAAACTGGTATCATATACGCCGTCGATCACGCTGATTGCAGCCTGCTCCAGATACGGAAAATAATCGTCGGGATACAAATGAGCCGTCAGCTGTTGAGCCCTCAGAGCTGCAAGTTTTACTTCGCCGTATGCACGTATAAGGGGCCGCGGAGTCTGCTCCTCTCCGAGAAAAGCAAGAGCCTTTCCGGTTTCCTTTCCATAATATACTTTCATGGTAAAGTATCTCCGTACCGGCGGTTACAACTTTGCCAGTGTCGATTTTACCGTAACACCCTGTACCTGGCCGAGTCTGCCCGTAAGAGCACCTATCTGATCGGTGGTTGCGTCTACGATAAGCGTGATAATGTTAAGATTACGTTCGCCGTAAGGAATTCCCATGCGGCCGATAATGATGGAGCCTGCTCCGGTAAGAATTTCGTTGACACGGGAAGCGCAGTGCGCCCTGTCCCTGATAATAATTGCGATAACACCGACCGAACGGCCAGCTGCAGATGCTGTTTCCATATTTCTCCCCTCAGTGTCAGACGGTAACGTCCTTCACCTCAGATCAGCATAATCAAAAAGCGCTTTCAAAATCCGGCTGCTTCCTGAAAATGCACTGTTTACGGGCTGTCTGCAAAAATCAGATAACTTTTACAGACAATCAGTACACTTATAATATATAACTGTTTCAGTATAATCAAGCTGGTGCCGCTGACGGAAGCCGGAAACTGGTAAACAGACCGGTTTTCCCGCAAAACAAGACGGAAACGCTTAACTATTTTACGTAAATATTCTATACTCCCTTTCAAAGATACAATCCGTATCATGGTGCCGTCGGCACGACAGGGATTTATTCCCCATATGAGACTTGCTTAAGCAAAGTAGCTATGTGAAAGGAGACAAACGGTAATGGCAAACAAAATCACTATTATCGGAGCGGGACAGGTCGGTTCTACGATCGCGTATACGCTCACTGTTAAAGGAATTGCTTCTGAAATTGTGATGATCGATATCAACACTCAGAAGGCATTGGGTGAAGCACTTGATATCAGACAGGGTACACCATTCTGTGATCCGGTGACTATTTATGCCGGTACTTACGAAGATGCAAAAAATTCGGATATCGTTATTCTTACGTCAGGAATCGCAAGGAAACCGGGCCAGTCACGGCTTGATCTTGCCCAGACGAACGTCGATATTACCAAAAGCATTATTCCTCAAATAACGAAATATGCACCATCTGCCATTTACGTCGTGGTTGCCAATCCGGTAGATATTCTTACGTACCAGTTCTACAAAACGTCAGGACTGTCCGCCAACCAGATTTTCGGATCAGGTACTATTCTCGATACCGCACGTCTCCGTTCCCGCATAGCTGAATATTATAAAATCGCCCAGCAGAACGTACATGCATATGTCTTCGGCGAACACGGCGACAGTTCTTTTGTACCATGGTCACTGGCAAACATTGCGACGATTCCTATCGATGAATACAAGCAGTGTCTGACTGATGACGATAAACTTATTCCTCCTCTTATTCACGACGAAGTGGAAACCTATATCCGTAAATCGGGCGGAAAGATCATTGAGCGCAAAGGCGCTACATTCTATGCAGTAGCCGTTTCTGTTGCACATATATGTGAATGCATCAGTAACGCGGCAGATACGACACTCACCGTTTCATCACTCATGAACGGTGAATACGGTATAAAGGATGTATGTCTGAGTACGCTTTCCGTGGTGGGCAGGACCGGTCTGAAAGGCCGTCTTACCGCTCCGCTTTCCGATAAGGAAATCGTTTCCCTGCGCCGCAGTGCAGACTGTCTGAAAGACGTAATCAAACAAATCAGATTCTAAACGGCATTTTCGAGCGATGAACTGCTGATACATATCTGCGGGTATTCATCATACATCTTTCGTACTGCAACAGCCGGATATAGTTCACTGTTCTCCTTGAATCTTGTATCGTCCGTCAGTTTATATACCTTGAACGGCGGATAAGCTGACAGAAACGGAGAAACAATCATGAATGAATTCAGAATCGAACACGATTCCATGGGTGAAGTAAAAGTACCAGCGGATAAGTACTGGGCAGCTCAGACGGAACGCAGTCACGAGAACTTCCGGATAGGCGCCGGAATAGAAACCATGCCGGAAGAAATCACACGCGCATTCGGATATCTTAAAAAAGCGGCAGCTGTCGCAAACAACGTATTAAAACCGGAAAAAATGACAGTCGAAAAGCTTTCAGTGATTTCCAGAGCATGCGATGAAGTCATAACAGGAAAATTGAACGATCATTTCACTCTCGTTGTGTGGCAGACCGGCAGCGGTACGCAGTCAAACATGAACGCAAATGAAGTAATTGCAAACCGCGGGAACGAAATTGCAGGAAAAAAACTGCTGCACCCGAACGATGACATCAATATGAGTCAGTCAAGCAACGATACATTTCCGACCGCTATGCATATTGCGGCTGTTTGTGAAATAGAAAATAAACTGTTTCCCGCACTGGACCGGCTGACAGCCACATTTAAGAAACTGGAAAAAGATAACGAGGGTATTGTAAAGAGCGGGCGTACACATCTGCAGGATGCTGTTCCCATACAATTCAGTCAGGAAATCAGCGGATGGCGAAGCAGCCTTGAAAAAGATAAAGAAATGCTGGAACTCACGCTGCCTGAACTGAAACAGCTTGCTCTCGGCGGTACTGCGGTCGGAACCGGACTCAATGCACCGAAGG
>DCFS01000271.1:0-4312 GCA_002319875.1 Treponema sp. UBA1798
TTGATATTCTGAAAAACGGGAAAAAACCTGCAACTATGCCGATCCAGTACCTGTCAAAATGTGATCTGAGCGTCAATCAGGATACCGTAAAGGCTTTGGGAATCGCCATGCCGGCGGATCTAAAATAATTTCTGCCGGACGGATAATTCTGTTATTCGTGTGACGCGGTGTGTTGATTGTATGGGGGCTGCCTGAAAAGGCAGCCCCTTTTTTTTAGGGGCTCAAAGTCTGTCAATCAAAACAAGGGGATTCCCTTAACGCGTTCGTGATACAGTTAAGGGCTTGACACTTCTTTTAGTTTGATATAAAACTTATTCATGCATAAATGTTTTATATCAAACTATATGCGTCGGGCTGTTACTCTTGCCAGAAGGGGAGAGGGGTATGTAAATCCCAATCCTCTTGTAGGCGCAGTAATTGTAAAAAACGGCGTGGTTACAGGTGAAGGATGGCATAAAAAATACGGCAGTCTGCATGCTGAACGGGATGCAATTTTCAATGCCGGTATCGCCGGGTGTCGCGGGGCAGATCTTTATGTAACACTTGAGCCCTGCTGCCATACGGGAAAGCAGCCGCCCTGTACTGAACTTATTATCAGTTCGGGGATAGCCCGGGTGTTTGCCGGTTCCCGTGATCCTAACCCGCTTGTCAGCGGGAAAGGTTTTTCTGCCCTTGAGAATGCGGGTATTACAGTTTTCAAAGATGTCCTTCGTAACGAATGTGATGCTCTCAATCCTGTTTTCTTTCATTTTATAACGACAGGGACTCCTTATGTCATTATGAAATATGCAATGACTGCGGATGGGCTTACGGCTTGTCATACCGGAGACAGCAGGTGGGTGAGCGGTCAGAAATCCCGTGAATTTGTGCATAGTGAACGTGCACAATATATGGCTGTTATGACAGGCATACAAACCGTATTGCGTGATGATCCTCTGTTAACCAGCCGGCTTCCCGGTATACAGAAATATGGCACTGTGCGGCAGCCTGTCAGAATTGTCTGCGATTCCAGACTCCGTCTCCCGGTTGAAAGCCGTCTTGTGCAGACTGCAGGAGAAGCACCGCTGCTGATAGCCTGTACTCTTAATGAAGCAGAACTTGCAGAATCGGCAAAGGCTGCAGACTTGAAAAAACTCGGTGCAGAACTGATTCCCGCCGGGCAGAAGAATGGACATGTCGATTTATGTTCTCTCATGCAGATTCTCGGCAGGCGAAATATAGACAGCATCCTGATGGAAGGTGGCGGAACATTGAATTACAGTGCGCTTGAGTCCGGCATCGTCAGCAAAGTGCAGGTTTTTATTGCACCGAAACTGTTTGGAAGTGACAGTCGTAAATATACTCCGCTGACGGGAAAGGGGGCCGAACATCCGGACAAGGCCTTTATGCTTCAGAAGCCTGCAATACGGACTTTCGGTAACGATGTAATGCTTGAATATACGATGCCGCGGTAAATGTGATTATGTTTACAGGTATTATTGAAGAACAGGGAATAATTGTGTCAATAGTCCGTACGGGACAGTCTGTACAGTTGAAAATCAGCTGTGAAGTTGTACTCAACGGGCTGAAAGAGGGAGACAGTATAGCCGTTGACGGTGTCTGTCTTACCGTAGTAATGATGGATACAGGAAGCTGTCATCCTTCTGACTGTTTTACCGCAGACGTCATGCCGGAAACTTTCCGGCGGACTACATTCCGGTTGCTGCATACGGGAAGCCGTGTGAATCTCGAGCGGGCAATGAAAGCTGACGGACGGTTCGGCGGCCATATCGTTACCGGGCATGTTGACGGAACAGGTACGGTATATTCAGCAACACATGACGGAAACGCAATCGTGTATATGTTTACGGCATCACCCCCCGTTGTATGCGGCATTATTGAAAAAGGATCTGTCGCAATAGATGGCATCAGTCTGACGGTCGTTTCTGTACGTATTGAACCGGATTCCAGGGGAATGTTTTCCGTTTCCGTTATTCCTCATACGTGCGGGCATACTTCGCTTTCAGCAAAGCGGCGCGGCAGTATGGTAAATATAGAATGTGATGTTTTTGGAAAGTATGTGGCCCGGTTTTTTGAACTGCGCAACAGCCTGCCGAAATTATACGATATAGAAGGTAAAATAATATGGAACAGAAAAACTCTGGAACAGGATTTGCTTCAATAGAAGATGCACTCACTGATGTTCGTGCCGGAAAAATGGTAATGGTCGTTGATGATGAATCCCGTGAAAATGAGGGCGATCTTATTGTTGCTGCTCAGTTTGCGACACCGGAAGTTGTCAATTTTATGGCATGTGAAGCAAAAGGTCTTATCTGTATGCCGGTGTCGCCGGAAATTGCAACGCGTCTGCACCTTGAACCGAT
Source organism: Treponema sp. UBA1798 (assembly GCA_002319875.1). Lineage (GTDB taxonomy): Bacteria > Spirochaetota > Spirochaetia > Treponematales > Treponemataceae > Treponema_D. Next base: position 2,364 of record DCFS01000271.1, read on the forward strand.
GACTGCGCATAATACGGATAATCACTGTACTGCATTTACGGTCAGTATCGATGCCGCTGTAACGACGACAGGGATTTCTGCTTTTGAGCGGAGTATGACCGCGCAGCATCTTGCTGACACTTCTTCACGTGCGGAAGATTTCAGACGACCCGGGCATATGTTTCCGCTCATAGCAGTGGAAAATGGTGTTTTCATCCGTCAGGGACATACGGAGGCTGTTACGGATTTGTGCCGTCTTGCAGGGCTTGCAGAGGCAGGCCTTTGCTGTGAAATCATGAATGCCGACGGTCATATGGCAAGGCTGCCTGAATTGCAGAGGCTGGCGGCCGTATGGGGAATACGGCTGATAACGATAGCTGATCTTGTAAAATACCGGAAACTGCATGAGGATTTTATGGTATGTGCTGCAAAAGCACATCTGCCGACCCGATACGGAGATTTTACACTTTTTGCCTTTGTAAACCGTATTACCGGTATACATCATTCCGCGCTTGTCATGGGGAATATAAACGACGGGAAAGCGGTATTGTGCCGTGTACATTCAGAATGTCTTACCGGAGATACATTCGGTTCTCTGAAATGTGATTGTGGCCAGCAGCTGGATAGTGCTCTGGAAAAGATTTCGGCAGAAGGAAGAGGTGTACTGGTATATATGAGCCAGGAAGGCAGGGGGATCGGTTTCGTAAATAAAATCCGCGCCTATGAGTTACAGGACCAGGGATATGATACAGTCGACGCGAATATCAAACTTGGTTTCCCGGAAGATGCCAGAGACTATTCTGAAGGTATACAGATACTGAGATTGCTGGGTGTCCGGAAACTCCGTCTTATGACGAATAATCCGAAAAAACTGTATGGCCTTGGAGATGAAAACAGTGGACTTGAAATTGTTGAACGCATTCCGCTGGAGATTCATCCCCAGAAGCAGGACCGTTTTTATCTGATGACCAAGCGTATCAGAATGGGGCATCTCCTGAAAGAAGTCTGACCACGCTTTATTCGTGCGGAGGGTGTAGAGGATTTAATACTCTGCGCCTGGTATTTCATGGAAAGTGTAAAAATCAGGCTGAGGCGTTTTCAAAAGTCAGACGAGTTTTGAAAACGCTACTTTAATGTATCCGCAGAAAATTTACAAATCGTTAAAATACAGGAATTTGTAAATTTTCTGCAAAAGCCACTTTCGAAAGTAATGGACTTTTGAAAGTGGCTCAGGCTGTAATATTTTCAGCGGATTCCAACCCTGCTGCCCGCAGCGGGTATGCTTGGTTAATTTTTATGGAGGAAATAATTATGAACATTATTGAAGGTACGCTTACTGCAACTGATGCCGTGAAAATAGGTATCGTTGCGGCCCGTTTTAACGACTTTATTGTATCCCGGCTCGTAGAAGGTGCTCTCGACGGACTGAAACGTCATGAGGTACCGGATGCGAATATAACACTTGTAAAAGTACCCGGGGCTTTCGAAATTCCTGTTGTTGCAAAGCGCATGGCGGAAAGCGGAACATATGATGCCATCATATGTCTCGGCGCCGTAATCCGCGGACAGACGTCGCATTACGATTACGTGTGCAATGAAGTATCCAAGGGAATAGCACAAATTTCGATGGCTTCCGGCCTGCCGGTTATGTTTGGTGTACTGACGACAGAGAATGTTGAACAGGCTGTCGACCGTGCCGGTACCAAGTCTGGCAATAAAGGCTATGACTGTGCGCTGGGGGCGCTTGAAATGATAAATGTCATGAAGGTAATAAGGTAATTTTAGTGTGCAGCAGACATTGAGTATTGCGGTTCTTCCTGCTATACTATTTTCTATCCTGAGGAAACACTGAATCATACCTGACGGGTTTTCAGTGTTCCCGTCATTAATAAGGTTTTGAAAATGGGAATTTTACTGGCAATGCAGGGTGCTGTTGCCCAGGGTGTGCTCTGGAGCGTAATGACCCTTGG
>DCFS01000271.1:4579-7386 GCA_002319875.1 Treponema sp. UBA1798
TTACTTACGTTCAGAATTCTGAATATAGCTGATTTAACCGTTGACGGCAGTTTTGCAACGGGTGGTGCGGTAACGGCTGTTTTCATAGTTCATGGATGTAATCCATATTTTTCCCTGTTCCTTGCCTTCGCAGCGGGCACGCTTACGGGGCTATGTACAGGCCTGCTCCATACGAAACTGAAAATACATGAAATACTGGCAGGTATTCTCACCATGATAGCTTTATATTCGATAAATATACGTATTATGGGTAAAGCGAATACACCGCTGCTTGGTGTAACGACGGCAATGGCTCAACTCCAGAAGGCATTCAGCCTTTCACCGAATGTTTCATCGCTGCTTACAGGGATTGTCTTTTCTGTGATAATCATAGTACTGATATACTGGTTTTTCGGTACCGAAATAGGCAGCGCTATCCGTGCTACCGGTAACAATGAACATATGGTCCGCGCGCTCGGGGTAGATACGGATACCATGAAAATACTGGGTCTCATGATTTCGAACGGTCTCGTTGCTCTTTCCGGTGCGCTTGTTGCACAAAGTCAGGGGTATGCGGATGTCGGAATGGGAACCGGTACTATTGTTATAGGCCTTGCTTCGATTATTATCGGTGAAGTGGTGAGGGCTAAGCATGCGTCATTCGGTGCCTATCTTGTTTCGGTAGTTCTGGGATCTGTGATTTACCGCATCATTATTGCGGTCGTTCTGCAGCTTGGTCTCAAGTCCACAGATTTGAAACTCCTTACCGCTATTATTGTTGCGGCGTCTCTCGCGGTTCCCGTTCTGAAATCGCAGATGCCGCAGAAACATGCGGTCGCTGTTGCAGCCGTAAAGAGTGGGGACGATAAGTAATGCTGAAATTAACTGATGTATCGAAAATATTTGATCCTGGTACTATTACAGAAAAACAGGCGCTTACTGATATAAACCTTGAACTTGAGGACGGCGATTTTGTTACGGTGATCGGCGGTAACGGCGCAGGGAAATCAACACTTCTCAATCTGATTGCAGGGGTCCGCTTTAGTGATACGGGGAGTATTGTTCTTGACGGTATGAATCTGACCGGGCTTAAGGAACATGTGCGTGCCCGGTATATGGGACGTGTGTTCCAGGATCCTATGATGGGGACTGCTGCCAATATGGAGATTGAAGAAAATCTTGCTATGGCTATGCGCAGGGGTGAAAAACGAAGACTCCGCTGGGGCATTCTTCCTTCAGAACGGGCCTTATATAAAGAAAGGCTTTCTATGCTTGATCTCGGCCTTGAGAACCGTATGAGGAATAAAGTCGGGCTGCTTTCCGGAGGACAGCGGCAGGCGTTGACACTCCTTATGGCGACGCTTAAAAAACCGAAGCTTCTCCTGCTTGACGAACATACAGCGGCCCTTGATCCGAAGACTGCAAAAAAAGTGCTTGAACTGACAGAAACGATAATAACAAGAGATCATTTGACGACGTTTATGGTTACGCATAATATGCGTGATGCGATACGTTATGGTAACCGTCTTATTATGATGAATGAGGGACGGATCGTATACGATGTAAAGGGAGAAGAGAAAAAGAATCTCCAGGTTTCAGATTTACTCAAAAAATTTGAAATTGTGAGCGGTGAGGGATTTGCAAACGACCGGATGCTTTTGTCATGAAAAACATTGAGTGGAAGAAAAACTGGAAAACGCCCGCTGTATTTATCACTGCCGTAGTGGTAACGTTGTTCTGCCTGCATGTTATATTCGGCTGCACTACAGCATCCGCCGCTGCTGTGAAATCTGATAGCGGACCGGACGTGCTTCCTGAAACAGGTGTGCAGGTACCCGGCCCTTCAGGTGATATTCTGGTTAACTGGAAAAACCGCGGATTTGGCGAACAGGAGCCGGTATGGCTGATTAAAGCATTAAACGGCGATATTTCGCTTTTAAAGACCCGTTATCCGGCTTCCATTTCCAGGAATATTGTTTTTGTGCGTTCAGAAGGTGCTAATCTTGATCGTACAGAGAGCATCGCTGACGCATATCCGCTGACACAAAAACATCCGGAATTGAAAGCTCTTTCTTTATTGGACAGTACATGGTTTATGATTCATCGGTCGGAAGATAAAACGGAAGATAAAAAACTGCCGGATTATTATGTCTCCATCAGAATATATACAACTGATTCATCAGAAGCAACCGGCTCCGCCGTGTTTGAAGCTGACTGAATCGCATTCGTAAAGCGGTGTATGATGCGGGCTTCAGACTTATTTTCAGTCTGCTGCTGCTGAATACTATTTAAGGGACCACTGGTTAAATCATGATGACTTGACAAGCGATCCCTTAATGCATTGTTTTATGAACACTTTAAAATTACAGGATCGATGCTATTTTTTGTTCCATTTCCTGAAGATCATCCGTCGGTTCATAACGTTCGAGTACCGTACCGTTTTTATCAACAAGAAATTTCGTAAAATTCCATTTGATATCCGGCTTTGACGCATAGTCGGGATCTTCCTTTAAGAATTTCTGTTCAAGAACGGGTGTAAGTTTGTGTGCCTTTGAAAATCCGTGGAACCCTTTCAGACTTTTCAGATATGTGAATAACGGCTCTGCATCAGGCCCGTTTACATCTATTTTATGGAACAGGGGGAACGTAATTCCAAAACGTGAAGTGCAGAATTTGTGTATTTCTTCTTCCGTTCCCGGCGCCTGATGGCCAAATTGGTTGCATGGAAAGTCAAGAATTACAAATCCTTTGTTTTCATATTTTTTGTATATGCTTTGCAGAATGGAATACTGCGGTGTAAAACCGCATTCTGTAGCACTGTTAATTAT
>DCFS01000126.1 GCA_002319875.1 Treponema sp. UBA1798
TGTCCGTTCGATGCTTTTGTCTATGAAAACGGCAGACATGGCGGAGATGACACTTTCGGATCTTGTCGTTGGCGCGGAATGCGGGGGCAGCGATTATACCAGCGGCCTTGCCGGCAACGTCGTTGTCGGTAATTTTTTTGACATGCTGGTCGATTCAGGAGGTACTGCCGTATTCGAAGAAATTGTTGAAGCAATCGGGCTGAAGACCTTCCTGACTGACCGTGCGGCCGGTACCCGGGCTGCGGATGAACTTGCCTATACCTATGACAAGGCGCTTAGTTACTGTAAATCGGTCCGACAGTATTCGATAAGTCCGGGCAATTTCGCTGGCGGCCTCTCTACTATAGAAGAAAAAAGTATGGGTGCTCTGATAAAAAGCGGGAGTCGTCCGATCCAGGGGGTGCTGAAGGTCGGGGGAATCCCTCCACGCCGGGGCTTGTGGCTGCTGGATTCAACTCCCGATCCGTACTGGATGCAGTTCGGTATTACCAATCCGAATGACAGTGAAGGTCTGATGGATTTGATAAGCTGCGGGTGCCAGATAACGTTTCTGGTCACCGGTCGCGGATCTGTTATCGGCAGTGCAGTTGCACCGGTTATAAAGATTACCGGGAATAGTATTACGTACAAAAAAATGGAAGGAGATATGGATTTCGACGCGGGAAGGGTCCTTGAAGGCAGCCTCAGCCCGGAACAGCTGGTTCAGGAACTGGAAGATATGGTCTGTGCCATCGCCGCAGGAAAGAAAACCAAAAGCGAAGCATTGGGTCATAAAGAATATTTCATTCCATATAAATTTCAGGAAAAGTCTGTCCTTCCGAAACAATGTGAAAACAGAGGAGAATAATGTAATGTTTGATATAAAAGAGCAATTGTCATTGACAGGACAGACTGCGATCGTAACCGGCGGAGCCACCGGACTTGGACTTGCAATTACCCGTTGTCTGATTTCTGCCGGTGCGAAAGTGGCGGTACTGTGCCGCCACACGGAAAACAGTGCGCTTGACGAGTCCGGCGGCTGTGCTGTGCTTTATCCGTTTGACATTACCCGCACAGCTGATACTCCGGCAGTCGTGGAAAGAATCATACAGGAACAGGGGCCTGTTTCAATTCTGGTCAATAATGCCGGCAATCACTGCAAAAAACTGATAGAGGATATGTCGGTAGAAGATTATCGTTCGGTTCTTGAGACTCATCTTGTCGGTGCATTTGCACTGACAAAAGCATTGTTTGCCCATATGAAGGCTCAAAAACGGGGAAGCATTATATTTATGGCAAGTATGACCAGCTATATCGGGCAGCCGGCTGTTGCCGGATACAGTACTGCAAAAGCAGGTTATCTGGGGCTGGTACATACGCTTGCGACAGAAGGCGGTCCGTATAATGTACGGGTAAATGCGATCGCTCCGGGCTGGATAGATACACCTATGTTTCATAAAGCTACGGATAACGATCCTGTCCGTCTGGCTAAAATTCTGGGACGGATCCCCATGAACCGCGTTGGCGACCCGCTTGATATCGGTATGGCAGCTGCGTTCCTCTGTTCTGATGCAGCCCGTTATATCAGCGGAGTCTGTCTTCCTGTCGATGGCGGAGCGCTTATAGGATTTTAATGGAGGTACCGGTCATGAAAAAAATATACAGCAGATTCAGTGAAGATCTTTTTTTTACCAATGAAACCGGCAAATATCTGTATGACAGCTATGCAAAAGATATGCCGATTATCGATTATCATTGTCATCTCTCTCCAAAGGCTATATATGAAAACAGAGAATTTTCGGATCTGGGTGAAATGTGGCTCAGCGGGGATCATTATAAATGGCGCGCAATGCGGGAATTCGGTATAGAAGAAACCTGTATTACCGGTTCTGCCAGTTACCATGATAAGTATCTTGCATTTGCATCGATTTATCCGAAACTCGTCGGAAATCCGTTATATATATGGTGTGCGCTGGAATTGAAACGGTTTTTCGGTATTGATGAACCGCTTACGCTTCTGAATGCAGAAGAGATATATGCAAAGACAAAGGAATCGATACAGGCACGGCATATGACCCCTCAATGGTGTATGGAAATGTCAAATGTCAGGATTGTCAGCACCACAGAAGATCCGACTGACGATTTGCAGTATCATCGTCTGTTACAGAAAGAAGGTATATGCCGGATAAAAATCATTTCCGCTTTCCGTCCTGATAAGGCAATGTTCTGCGAGTCGGTATCGTTTCCTGCCTGGGTTGCACACCTCGGAGAAATTTGCGGATTTCCCATCCTGAAGACGGATGATCTGTTTCGAGCGCTTGATTTGAGGCTCAAATTTTTCAGGCAGATTGGTACGACTGTCAGCGATGACGGTATTCCGCGGTTTAAATGGGAACCTGCCTCGGATGGTGATGTGGAAAGAATCTTTACGAAAGCACTTCATGGCGAATCTCTTACAGAACGGGAAATCGATCAGTATCGTACGAGGTTTCTGTTCAATATGGGGAGACTGTACAGCCGGAATGGTTTTGTCATGCAGCTGCATATCGGTACGTACCTCGATGCCAATACGAAAGGGGTCCGGGCTGTCGGGCAATCAACCGGTTTTGATTGTTCCGACGACAAAACTTCTGTTTCTGATGTCGGCGAATTGCTTAACCGGCTTACGCTTGCTGGAGAGCTTCCTAAAACTATTTTGTATACGCTGGATTATGCTTCAACGGAAGCTTTCGGTATTCTTGCAGGCGGATTTTGTGCAGGCGGAATGAAAGGAAAAGTTCAGCTGGGAGCTCCGTGGTGGTTTCATGACCAGGCATATGGTATAGAACATCAGTTTGAAAGTGTCGGAAACTTCTACCCGGTAGCGTTATCAGTCGGGATGCTTACGGACAGTAGAAGTTTTCTGAGTTATCCCCGTCACGAGGTGTACCGGAGGATTCTGTGTAATTATATTGGAAAGCTCTGCGAACGCGGCGAATATTTCGGTACGGAGGAAAACCTCCGTCAGGTGATTCAGGATATCTGTTATAATAACGTAAAAGAGTATTTCGGGTTATAACGCTGGAGCAGTCCTGCAGCTCACTCTTTTATGGCTGAAAGCGATGATATAAGTCCGTGGTTCAGATGTACGAGAAATGCCTCCCGGATGGTTTTGTTGTTTTCAGACAGAATGGCTTCAATAATCTTATGGTGCTGTTCATAAGTCTCTTCGGGCTTATTTTCCGTATTTGACAGGTTATTGAAAATACCGATACGGTATGTTTCCTGCAGTAGCGGCTCCAGTGTATCGGTGATACGCTCGTTTCCGGTGAAGGAGGCGATAAGACGGTGAAAAGAGATATCGAGTGTATAGAATGCTTTTGCATCATAATCTTTTCCGGACTTTCTGCAAAGTTGTAACATTTGAGCATCCAGATCAAACAGCTTCTGAAGTTCTATATTTGTTCTGTATTCTGTGGCGATAGATGGTTCAAGCAGCTTTCTCAGAGCGAACAGATTGCATACATTTTCTTTTGTGATCTTTTTTGCATAGGTTCCCTGCCGCGGAATCACTTCAATAAGGTTTTCAGTCTGCAGCATAATAAGAGCTTCTCTGAGAGGGGTCCTGCCGTAATCAGAGCCCTGAATAAGATCCTTTTCGTTAATATACTGGCCGGGCAGAATTTCACAATTCAGCAGCTTTTCTTTCAGATAAGAGTATGCACTGTTTTTCTGATTTATATGATTTTCAACCATTTTACCGACTCCGTAATATATCAGATGCCGTGATAATACTGTAAAACAGAACAAAAAACAAGTAAAATTGTCATAAATACGATTTTTTCACTTTTTTATTGCACTATTGCACAGGCTGTGATATATTAATTAATGAAATATTGATTTTATTTAAGAAAATATATATATATTATTTTGTATTATAATAAAATATATAGATATATTAATAAATAAAACGTCAGGATGAATGATATCCTGACAATCAGGAGGAATTTATGAAAAGAGGTGTCGTTGCTTTGGCTGTGCTGTCCGCCGGTGCTGCACTGCTGTCTGCGAATGGTGTAACGGAAAAAAAATCTGCGGAGGTCAGTCCTGCAAATCCGATCGTTATACAGATCGGATATGAAAACAACCCGGGAGAACCGCTTGATCTTGGTTGTCATGAATGGCAAAAAATTATTGCTCAGAAGAGTAACGGGGCAATGAAAATAGAACTGTTTCCATCTTCACAGCTTGGGAAAAAAACGGATCTGATTGATCAGATGATGGCCGGATCTTCTGTTTGTACTGTTGCAGACGGTACGTTCTATGCGGAACGTGGCGCTCCTGACATGGGAATTATTTACGGACCATATTTGTTTAATACATGGGATGACTGCTGGAAGCTGATGCAGAGCGACTGGTATAAAGAAGAATGTGAAAAGCTTTCGAAAAACGGTTTACGGGTTATTTCATCTAACTGGATTTATGGCGACCGCCATACGATGACTAAAAAACCGGTTCATTCTCCTTCCGACCTGAAAGGTTTGAAAATCAGGGTTGCCAATAGTGCTATTTATATTAAAGGTTTCGAAGCTTTGGGAGCTACTCCGACGCCACTGGCACTTGGCGAAGTATATACGGCTCTTCAGCAGGGAGTTGTCGATGGGCTGGAGAATCCTCTGACCGTTCTTGATGGAGGAAAATATCAGGAAGTTGCCAAGTATGTTATTCTTGACGGACATATTAAAAATATTACGACTTTTGTAATTGGTTCTAAATTCTATAATCGTCTGACTCAGGAACAGCAGAAAATTCTTATCGACAGTGCAAACGAGGCCGGACTTTATAATAATTCGATTCAGGTTGCAAAAGAAAAAGAAGCAATGCAGCATCTCGCTGCTGCAGGTGTTACCATATATACTCCGACTCCGCAGGAAAAAGCGGAATTTCAAAAGGCTGCTGAGAAATTCTATTCATATCCTGAAATCTGCGCCAAATGGGCGCCCGGGTTGTATGAACGTGTAAAAGGAATTATTGCGGGAACCGGCAGGTAAAAACCCTGTTGTTTTTGTGACGATGGTATCTGAACGCTCCTTTTCCGGGCATTCCAGAAAAACATCGCAAGCCGTCCCGAAAGTTTCACTTACAGGACGGTTCTGGTTCTTGTCTGATTTAAAGGAGGAGCTTTAGATGGAAAAGAAAAAAACAACGGATATTTTACGTAATCTTGATATTTATATAGCAGGAATTGCATTTACAGCCTTGGTACTGATTACTTTTTCCGGGGTTGTCATGAGGTATATATTCGGAAGACCGTTTATCTGGGAGGAAGAGATTCAGACTTCTCTGTTTGTATGGGTCGCTTTTTTTGGTGGAAGCGCTGCTTTCCGTACACATTGCCATGTAGAAATAAGCATGGTTTACGATATGTTGCCTGTAAAAGCAAAAAAGATACTGACAGTACTTATTTATATTGCTGTTATTCTGGGGTTGGGATATCTGTTTGTTCAGAGTACAGCTATGGTTGTAATGTTTGCGGAGACTAAAAAGTATACATCAGTGCTGTCGATTCCCTGCAGTTTTTTGTATGGAATAATTCCTGTCTGCTGTGTACTTATGGTCATCAACTATACGTTGGATACCTTTGTTTCATTCAAGAATGAGTTTGGTACGCTTGAGGAGGTTCATACATGAGTCCGATAGCACTTGCTGCGGTTGTTATGCTTGTTACTCTTTTTCTGAAAGTTCCCGTATTCGTTTCCGTGCTGCTGGGCAGTATTTCATATTTCGCGACGCAGACGAGTGTTCCTACACTCATTTTTGCACAGAGAGTTGTTTCGGGGATTGAAAGTACGACCTTGCTTGCTATTCCTTTCTTTGTAGCTACCGGTGTGTTTATGAACAGCAGCGGTGTGACAAAGCGGGTTATGAATTTCTGTTCTGTTGTTACCGGCCGTATGGCCGGTGGCCTTGCGGAAGTCAATGTGCTGCTTTCAACGCTGATGGGAGGTTTGTCTGGTTCTGCACTTGCCGATGCTGCAATGGAAGCAAAAATGTTGTGTCCGGAAATGGAACGGCAGGGATATTCCAAAGAATTTTCGGCAGTTGTTACTGCTGCAAGCTCCATGATTACTCCCCTGATACCGCCGGGAATCGGCATGATTATCTACGGCTCAATCGCGAATGTCTCGATCGGAAAATTATTTGTTGCAGGTATAGGTCCCGGCATTCTGTTGTGTCTTGCCATGATGCTGCTGGTATATGTGATGTCTTTAAAACGCGGGTATGTGCCGCTCCGTACGCAGAAACTTCCAAAAGGCAGTGTATGGCAGTCTCTGAAAGAAGCTTTTTTCCCGCTTTGTCTGCCTGTCATCATTATCGGTGGTATCCGCCTGGGAATGTTTACTCCGACAGAAGCAGGAGCTGTTGCCATTATTTATTCCATGATTCTGGGTTTTGTATATCACGAGCTGACTTTCAAACGGATTTGCGACTGTATAAAAGATACGGTTGTTACTACAGCCGGTATCATGCTCATCGTGGGGGCAGCTTCATCGTTTGCCTGGATACTGACACGGGAACGGGTTCCCCAGAATCTGACGGGAATGATTGTTCAGACGGTACATAACAAATATGTTTTTTTAATGGTGGTTAATCTATTCCTTCTGTTTGTCGGTATGTTTATCGAAGGTAATGCCTCGATGATAGTACTTGTTCCTCTTCTTGCACCGGTTGCCAGTGCTTTCGGTATCAATGAAATACAGTTTGCCATGGCGTTTATTTTTAATAATCTGCTCGGTGCCTTTACTCCTCCTATGGGGACTCTGATGTTCGTAGTCTGTGAGGTTACAGGATGTAAAATCAACAGGTTTATCAGGGAAGCAGTTCCTTTTTACCTCCTGTGTATAGGATGTCTGGTACTTCTTACCTATGTACCTTTCTTTTCAACTTTCCTGGTTAATATAATATATTAATGATCTGACTGTTTTATCGTAACGGATAAACTGTTTACATTAAAAAATAATGTGAGGTATAAAAATGAATTTAATGATAAAAGATGTGCGTCTGTACAGCGCTGTCTCTAAGATGTCACGACCGATAGCTGACTCGACTCATGATATTTCTGCAATAAAGTTTTATGTGGTGGAAATAGAAACCGGTGATGGTGTCGTGGGGCAAGGTTACCTTTTAAGTTTTCACTATTCTCCCGCCGCTATTGAAGGCGCACTGAAAGATTTGAGGAAGTTCGTATTGGCCCATGGATATGCAATAAACCAGACGATCAGGCTGAAACAGGACTATGATGTTGAAACGGAATATTTTGGAAATACAGGATTACTCCGCTGGGCATATGGTGCAATCAATGTAGCCATGTGGGATGCGTGGGGAAAACTCCTTAAACAGCCTATTTACAGACTGCTGGGAAGTAACGCCAAAAAGATACCGGTGTACGGCAGCGGCGGATGGATCAATTATACTACCGAAGAATTACTTGATGAAGTAACTGCTTATAAAGCAAGAGGGTTTCAGGCGGTAAAAGTAAAAGTCGGAAGTCCTGATATGCAGCGTGATATTGAGCGTCTTACGAAATGCCGCGAAGCTCTTGGTTCCGGTGTAAAAATTATGATGGATGCGAATCAGGGCATGAACGTCAGCGATTCCATAAAGCTGTCTGATACCGTTCGCCCGCTCGGAATTCACTGGTTTGAGGAGCCTGTATCAAATAAAGATTTTGCAGGATATGAAATTATCAGAAATAAGACGGGAATAAGCCTGGCAATGGGCGAGAGGGAATATGATTGTGAGGCTCTGAAAGAACTGATTCGCCGCAATGCACTTGACCTCTGGCAGCCGGACCTTCTGCGTCTTGGTGGTGTTGAAGAATGGCGGAACAGCGCAATACTTGCGAATGCGTATCACATTCCCTGTCTTCCTCATTATTATAAAGATTACGATGTTCCGCTGCTTGCGACAATAAGCAATCCGTACGGGGCTGAAAGCTTTGACTGGATTGATGCGATCATAGATAATAAAATGATAATCGATAACGGGTACGCGGTACAGAGAGAAGGAGCAGGCTGGGGTTTCTCTTTTAGAAAAGAATTTCTTGTACCTGTAAAGGACTAATTATGAAAGGAATTATTACCGGAGCTTCAAGCGGAATCGGTCTGGGCATAGCAAAGTTTCTTGCGGCTGAGGGGCATACTGTATATGCAGTCAGCCGTACAGGGGCTCCAAAAGATGCCGGAGAACTGGAAAATGACCGGATTATTCATGTGAAAGGAGATATCTGCGATTCTTCCCTGATGAAAAATATTGTCGGGGACATTGCGGCTGACAGCGGCCTTGATTTTCTTGTCAACAACGCGGGGATAACAGTAAAAAAACGCGCAGAACTTGTGACCGATGCAGAATTCGAATCTGTCCATCGTGTAAATGTATTTGCACCGTTCAGGATGAGTGTGCTCTGCTATCCGTATCTGAAAAAATCACCATTTAAAGGACGAATTATCAACATAAGCAGTATGGCAGCTCACTTAGGATTTGAACTTGTCGTTCCGTACTGCTCAAGTAAAGGTGCGATCCTTTCACAGACCCGGGGACTTGCCATTGAATGGGCTAATGACAATATAACAGTCAACAGTATAGCGCCCGGCTGGTTCCCTTCAGAAATGTCGAAAGGCGTTATGGATGAAAAGCGGAGAGCGCAAATACTTGCACGTATGCCGCTTCACGCATTCGGCGATACGAAAGATATCGGCGGGCTCGTCAGCTTTCTGCTTTCTGACAGCGCCAGATATATTACCGGCTGTGACTATGCTGTGGACGGTGGTGCATTGGCTTACGGGTTTTAAGGAGATACAGAATCGTCCAGCCGTCCTGAAAGTTTTACTTCCGGGATGGCCGGACGGCCTCTCCGTTTCAGATGTGTTTTTCTTTGTAACTGTTGCAGTTGGCCTTGATCAGTGACCAGTCCAGCGAAACTCCGAGACCAGCTTCTTCCGGAACGGTGATCATTCCGTTTTTGTCTATCGGAAGTTTACCGGACATCGGTAACTGGTAATTTTCCTCCGGAACAAAATATTCGAAAAACTGTGTGTTTTTAATTGCACAACCGCAGTGGAGATTTGCGATATCCATGTAGTTCATTGTCGTTGTATGTATTTCACAGTTTAACCCGAATCCTTCTGCCATATGTGCTATTTTCATGGTTCCTGTTACTCCGTCTTTCCATGAGACATCCGCTCTGACAATATCTGCTGCATGCTGCGCTATTACCTGTGCAACTCCCCAGTGACAGCCGCGCGTAGTTTCAGTGGCAGCGACGGGAATATCGAGAGCTGCGCAGAGAGACTGATATTTATATAATTCGAAGTCCCTGAACGGCTCCTCGAACCATAGATAATCGAGTGCTTCAAGCTGTCTGCCAACTTTAATCGCATCCCCGAGGGAGTATTCTGCGACCGGGTCACTCATCAGGATATAGTTGTCACCGACAGCTTTCCGCAGGGCTTCGTGAACTTTCATATCGAAATCTACGGGACCGGCCGGATGAGCTTTATATCCTGCAATACCCAGGCTCTTGTAATGGAGCGCTTCATCTACATATTCTTCTTCTGTCGCATGGAAGTTTCCGCTTGCATATACCGGCATCTGGTTACGGTATGCACCAAGATATTTATATAAAGGAAGGCCTGCCTCTTTTGCAGCAAGATCCCAGAGTGCGACGTCGACTGGTCCCGGCATATAAACCGGAAAGAATGTCAGATGCCGGTCGATAGTCCAGAAATCATTCCAGATTTTTTCACGGTTATGGATATCCTGACCAAGAACTACCGGTGCTACTGTTTCCTGGAGGTAGCTTTCCGTAATCTGACCGCTTCTGGCTGCAAGACAGGTTGCCACACCTTCCAGCCCTGTATCTGTTGTAAGTTTAAGGACAACAACATCCCACGGCATTGCGGCGTTACCCTGCCGTTTCTTGTCGAAAAGACATTTATTACGGTTTACCCACCATGTTTCAAAACGTTCAACCTTCATGCTGTATACCTCATATATTACAAAGTGATATTATCTAACTGTAATATATTAGCACGGTTTTGCAGTCGCGTAAAGAAAAAATGGTTGTGCGTTAATGTAAATCACGCTAAACTGATCGTCATGCTGTCAAGCAGGGAGGCTGTATGCTTAAGACTATTCCGCCTGTACTAGGGCCGGATTTATTGAAGATTCTGATGGAAATGGGGCATGGAGATGAGCTTGTTATTGCAGACGGAAATTTCCCGGCTGCTGCAAAGGCAAAGCGTCTTATTCGTATGGATGGACTGGGATGTTGTGAAATACTGGAAGCCGTACTGAAACTGCTGCCACTTGATCATATGCAGCAGAATGTCATGCTTATGGAAGTCGCAAAAAATGATACAGTAAAGACTCCTGTATGGAATCAGTTTGATACGATATGTAAAAAAGGTGATGGCAATTATAAAGGATATGCTACTGTGGAACGCTTTGAATTCTATGAACGTTCAGAAAAGGCATATGCAATTATAGCAACCAGTGAAAAGGCTCTGTATGCCAATATTATCCTGAAAAAGGGTATCGTATAAAATTCAGACACAGGGAGATTTCCGATGATACTTGATTCACTTGCGGCAATTGATACCTACATAACTGCTTTCCCGCAGTTGCAGACAGTAAAAAGAATTCTTGCATCGGGTTTAC
This sequence comes from Treponema sp. UBA1798, assembly GCA_002319875.1. GTDB lineage: Bacteria > Spirochaetota > Spirochaetia > Treponematales > Treponemataceae > Treponema_D. Next base: position 10,678 of record DCFS01000126.1, read on the forward strand.
TGAAGGATGCAGAACCCGGATCGTATAGAACTGATGATCCGTCTGTCCGCTATAACATAAACGCCTATACCACACATGAAAAAGGTCTGGCAGGATATGAAGTTCATCATCGGGAAGCTGATGTGCAGATTATTCTGTCAGGAAAAGAATTGATTGATATTGCCGATGCTTCTTCCATGAAAGAGCGTTCTCCTTATGATTCGGCAAAGGATGCGCAGTTTTTTGACGGCGAGAAATTGCTGCGATATACAGCTTTTCCCGGAACTTTCGCTGTTTTTCTGCCTGGAGAGGCGCACGAACCCTGTATTATATCCGGGCGACCTTTAAGCGTACGGAAAGTAGTTTTTAAATTACTGATGAATCCGTAAGCGGAACAACCGGCCTTTCAGCCGGTGATTTCGTTATAGTGCATCTGCTTTCTGTAATCTGGAGCTGATAAAATTAAATACAGCATCAGGAGTTTTTGCGGTTTCTATATCCTGATGCGTATCGTTTGCTTTCAGTATATCTGTCAGCGTCGCGATACGCTTGAGGCAGCCGGCTGTGTTTTCCGGCCATACTATCATAAAAAAGGCAGATATTTTATTTTCCGAATGATGGCTGATACCTATAGCTCCGCACAGATCGGTTACACCCGTGCTTTTTGTATGTGGTATGGCTATTCCGTTGAGTATAAGGGTTTCTGAGATACTTTCGCGGATCCAGATATCCTTAAGAACTTTTTCTCTGTCTGTTACTTTATTGCTCTTTTCAAGCAATAATGCCAATTCTTCAAAAATTTCTTTTTTAGTGGTACCGTTGAGATCTGTGGAAATACTTTTTGGGGAAATCCAGCCGGCATGTATAAGTTCCATAATAACTCCCATAAAATTGATTGGTGGTCTCTTGCAGACGCCCCTTTTCTGTAAAGCCTTTTATAAAAGCTATATACTTTTATAAAAGGGTGTTCTAAAAAATCTCTGCGTATAATCCGGTATACGTACCTTAAGCGCAAGGAAAAAATGCACTATTAAATTTTAAAGATTTTTTACTTTACCGTCTGCAGTTCTATTATAGAATTTATATATTTATTATTTTTTTGTAAACTTCCTGATTTGACTGGAAATATGTATTTGAAATAGCATCTGTAATTCAGCGCTGGTACGGAAGAAATAAAAACGTCCATACACTGGGAAGAGAAGTGCTGTCCGGAATCGTCAGATCCGTTATCGTGATTGTTCATCGGTACCGGCAGAATTGCAAAATCATTTGCCGTCACGAGATTGATGCATGCTTCTGTCAGTTCTCTGGTATGCAGTTTGGGAAGCGTCATAAGTCCCTTACTGCCGGCCTTCATAATTCCGCCGGCAAGAAAAAGGAACATGGCAATAAATAGAATAATTCTTCTTTTTACTGAGAGTTGCATACGCTATAACTATACAGGTGATCCGGAATCGGTGTCAAGACTTTGTGGGACTGCCCGTGGTGATTTTCCGCTGATGTAATCTTGCCGTACGCCAAGGTGATATGTGTAGCAGCTGCGGATCTGCCTGTTTTTACGATTGTCAGAGAAATAATAATACTTCAAAAAGAATTTGACAGCACAAAAAAGCCATGTTAACATATAACCTGTAAAATAGGTTGATAGGTCCAACCTAAAAGGAGTTTGTAATGAAAAAGGTAGTCTTTTTGTTTCTGGCATTGACAACTGTTATGCCTGTGGTTTTTGCAAATGGCACCGCGGATTCGACAGGTAAATCTACCCAGGGGAAACCTGTTTCTCTTATTTTTACCTCAGTATCCGTGACGGGTGATTCACATACGATAGCGATGAAAGCTTTTGCTGATAAAGTAAATGAACTTTCAAAAGGATCTGTTACCTGTAAAGTATATTCAGACGGAACTCTGTTTTCAAGTGAAAATGAATTCGATGCAATTATAAATGATGATGCTGATATTGCATATATTTCATTTCCGACACTTGCAACGCAGAAAGGACTGGAATGGTGCTCTATGTTTGCTTCAGGATATTTCTGGAGTTCATATAACCATCTTACAAAGACACTGAACGGGGAGATCGGGAAAAAAGATGTTTTTCCGAAAATTGAGGAAAAGGTGGGAATCGTTCCGCTTTCCTGTTTTTATCTTGGTGCCCGGGTTGTCAACACAAGAGCAAAACGTATTGACAAATATGAAGATATGAAGGGTCTTCTTCTTCGTATGCCGAATTCCGCCACATGGCTGCATCTTGGAGAAGCGCTTGGTGCTAATCCGACGCCTCTTTCATTCAGTGAACTGTACACTGCATTACAGACCGGAACCGTTGACGGGCAGGATAATCCTCTTCCGACAGATGTGAGTGCTAAATTTTATGAAGTAACAAAATATGTTGCAATAACCAATCATGTTATAGATTCTATTTTGCCATGTATTAATGCAAAGAAGTGGAACAGTATGTCCGATGACCAGAGAAAGGCTGTTGCAGAGGCAATGGAGTACGCGCGCAAGGTAAATGATGACAACAGAATTGCAGAGGAAGCCAAGGACATAAAGACCCTGCAGACAGCCGGCATAACTGTCACTACACCGGATCTCAAAGAGTTTAAGAAGAATGTTCAGGCCTATTATACAAATCATCCTGATCAGACTTCTACTTGGGATATGAATCTCTATAACAAAATCCAGCAGCAGGCCAAGTAGATAATTAATAAGGCCGGAATATACGTTGTACTATTCCGGCCTTGACAGAAATACAGGCGACGTATTTTTGACCGGACTGTTCTTTTCATTTCTGCCTGGGAGTAAAATAAACAGATGAAAATATTCAAAAAAATTATAAAGGGTATTGCTGACTTTCTTGGAGTCACCGTAGTTAATATTTCGTTTATCATAATATTTGTTACATTTCTTTTGACTATTGTTTCAAGATATATTTTCAAGCATCCGGTTACCTGGAGTTATGAAATATCGGTTCTGGCATATATGTGGACTATGTTCTTCGGTGTCGGAAAAGCGATGGAAACTGATGAGCATGTAGTATTCGGCCTCGTTTATGATAAACGGACTCCTTCGGGAAAATTTGCTTTTTTATTAATATATAATATTACACTTATTGCTTTGTTAATTTTATCTTTCATTCCCTGTGTACAGTCTCTGCTGTCAAAACGGATGGTAACAGGAGTATTGAAGCTGCCCTATAAAGTAGTATTTGCTCCCTTTATATATATGATAATGGATATCATTGTACGTTCATTTATAAATATAAAGAGGGCTTACATAACATATAGGACTGATAATTCTGAAATTTCTGCAGCCGTAAAAAAGGAAATTGAAAAATGAATATACCGATAATTATCGTTTTTGCAGTTCTGGCAATCTGTTTTATTATAAGAATGCCTATTTCGTTTTCAATGCTTACTGCATCGATTGCCTATTTCCTGGTTACGGATATAACCAAACTTGGCCAGGTTTTTACCGTTATCACAGGAAATATGTTTGCCAATTATACGATGCTTGCAGCGCCTCTTTTTATTTTTATGGCAAATGTCCTGAATGAAAGCAAAGTAACGGAAAAAATGTTTGCGTTCTGCAACGGCATGCTGGGCCGCCTCAAAGGCGGATCCGGCCTTGTCAATGTCATGATATCATTAATTTTTTCAGGTATGACAGGTTCTGCTATCGCCGATGCTTCGGGGATAGGTGTTATGGAAATAGAGCAGATGAAGAAGGAAGGGTATGACACAGAGTTCAGTTGTGCGATTACTGCTGCCAGTGCTACTATAGGACCGATTTTCCCGCCGAGCATTCCGATGGTTATTTACGCGATGCTGTCAGGCGCTTCCGTCGGTAAACTTTTTATGGGTGGAGTAGTGCCGGGTATCCTGCTGGCTGTCGTTCTGCTCGTTTATACCGGAATTATTTCACAGAAACGTAACTATCCGTCAGGTATCGTTATGACGAAAAGGCAGTTCCTGAAAGCTACAATTTCGGCGTTCCCGGCCTTGCTTACCGTCCTGATTCTTCTTGGTGGTATTTATACCGGAGTCTGTACTCCGACAGAGGCCGGCGCGGTCGCTTCTGCATATGCGCTGCTTATCTCTTACTTTATATATCATACGTTGGGATGGCAGGAATTGAAGCGGGTTATCAAAAAATCTGCCGCAAATACGGCAACTCTTGCCCTTCTGTGCGGTACGTCAATGCTGTTTTCATATATTGTTTCCCGGGAACAGGTTCCTGCTGCGGTAGCCAGACTGGTAACTGGTGTTACAGATAATAAGTATATATTTCTGCTGATTGTTAATATCGTTTTTCTTCTTCTTGGATGTGTGCTCGATGTCAGTACGATTCAGCTCGTGTTTATTCCTATGGTACTGCCGCTTGTAAATGCATTCGGAATAGATCTGGTCCATTTCGGAGTTATTATCTGCTTTAATATGATGATAGGTCTTTCCACGCCGCCTTTCGGAATGCTGCTGTTTATCGTAACCGGGCTTGGAAAAGCAAAGATCAGCGGCGTTATCAGAGAAATCCTGCCAATGGTTATTATCATGATCGCACTTTTGTTCGTATTAACATATTGCCCGGATCTTGTTATGGCGCTTCCCAATCATTCGAAATAAGACCTGTTATTATGGTAGAAAAAATGAATATGTCTGACTTATTACAAGAATTAAAAAGTCCGCCGAGTTCATACAGAAGTCTGCCATTCTGGGGATGGAACGACCGCCTCGATAAAAAGGAACTTTTGCGGCAGATTGATATAATGCGTGAGGTTGGTATTGGCGGTTTTTTCATGCATTCCCGGGATGGTTTGGAAACAACCTATTTGGGAAAAAATTGGGATGATTGTATCAGGGCCTGCGCGTTCAGGGCAAAAAAACTTGGAATGGAAGCCTGGTTATATGACGAAGACAGATGGCCCTCTGGTTCCTGCGGCGGTAAAGTACAGAAGATTGTCGGATCGCTCAAGGGGTTAACGCTTGAAGTCATCAGGAATCCGGATATATCCATGCATGATAAAAATCTGACAGCCCTGTATGCTGCACGGATAGATGGTGAAAAAATATTTACATGCCGTCGTCTTTCTCCGGAAAGAGCCGGACAACTTGAGCCGGATGAAACATTATTAGTAGTCCGCCTGGAAGGCAGTGCCGCTTCTGCATGGTTTAACGGTAATCCGCCTCCGGATAATCTTAATCCGGAATCTGTCAAAACTTTTATCAGGCTGACACATGAACATTACCGGCAGCTGTTCGGCAGCAGGTTCCCGGCTCTCATAAAGGGCAGTTTCAGTGATGAAGAATCATTGTGTGACAGGCATGCTTCTTTTGATCCTCATCGGGGCTGGATCCCCTGGACAACAGGTTTTGGTGACTGGATAAAACAAAAAACAGGGTATGATATACTTGATTATATTCCTTATTTTTATTTTAACGGTGAGTATTCGGCAAAAGTACGATTTGACTATTGGCATATGATAGCACTGCGCTTTGAAGAGTGCTATTCCGGACAGATCGGGCAGTGGTGTGATGCCCGGCATATAGCTTATACAGGACATTTTCTGCAGGAAGACAAGATGGGTCTGTGCTGCCGGGTAAATGGTTCAATAATGCCTCATTATATCCATCAGATGGCACCGGGTATTGATATGCTTTGTGAGCAGACTGATGAATATCTTACGGTCAAGCAGTGTACCAGCGTTGCTAACCAGTTGAATAAAAAAGATGTCGTAACCGAAACGTATGCGGCAACCGGGTGGGAGTTTTCTTTTGAAGGCCAGAAATGGATTGGCGACTGGCAGTATGTTCTTGGTGTTAACCGCCGCTGCCAGCATCTTGCACTGTATAGTATAAGGGGCTGTCGGAAAAGGGATTATCCGCCGTGTTTCAATTATAATACAACCTGGTGGAACAAAATAAAAGTAGTGGAAGATTATTTCGCCCGTTTGTCTGTCATTATGCATAAGGGGAAGCCTGTCAGGGATGTTCTGATACTTCATCCGATGTCGCATGTCTGGGCAAGCCTTGGCTGCAGTCCATATGGAAATCCTGTGCGTAATGAAGAAGCCGGAATCAGGGTGATGGATGCCTACGGAAATGATTTTAACAATTTTTTGAAATTATTCTGTGAGAATCATATCGATTTTGATCTTGGTGATGAAACTATAATACAGCGGTTCGGCTCTGTTCTGAATGGAAAATTTACGATAGATTCCGCGGCGTATTCGGTTGTTGTAGTTCCCTCTATGCTGACAGTATTTGCTTCGACGCTGGATTTACTTGAGAAGTTCCAAGAGTCCGGCGGTACGATAATAACTTTGCTGCCGTATCCTGTTCTTCTGGAAGGAAAAACTGATCCGGCGCCGGAAGTATTTTTCAGTAAATGTATTCCGGTTTCTGACATAAAAGAACTGCCCGGACTTGTATGCCATGCCGCGCATCCTGTTGTTTCTGTCCGGGAGAATGATACGGAATGTCCTGCAATACTTGTACAGGTCAGGGTTGATGGTGACCGGCGGTATATTTTTATAGTAAATAATGACAGAGAGCACTGCCATGAACTTTCGATCTCATCATTTTTTTCCGGAAAACTGGATAGTCTAGATCTCCTTACGGGCAATATTCATGAATGTACCGTTTCCAGCGCGGATAATGACGGTATGAAATGGAAGACGCATATAGGTCCATGCGGTTCTCTTCTATATATAGTATGCGTTACAGAGGTTCCGTGTGTCAGAATACCAGAGAAGATGATATATAGAGAACTGCTCCGGTTTTCTGATGTGTGGGAATGTAAAACCGACAGACCTGATATACTTCCGCTCGACATTTGTACATGGGCATTGGGTTCCGGAACAGAATCAGAACCTGTGGAAGTCTGGAAAGCGCAAAAGCAGATCAGGGAAAAACTGCATATGCGTCCTACTGATACCGATGAAACGGAACAGCGTTATACATGGATACCGCAATTTTCTGATGCGGGAGGAACCAGAGTCAGTCTGCATTTTTCTTTTACAATTGAAGAGGATATCAGACAGAGTCTTTCTTTGGTTATTGAAAACTCAGTACAGTACAAAATCTACCTTGATAATTCTCCGGTAAAAAATAAGCCGAGAGGTTATTATCTGGATAAAAGTTTTGATATGGTACCACTTGGAAAGATTCCAGCGGGCAGGCATTCTGTTACTTTAAATATTGATTATCTGGAAACAACAGAGCTTGAGAATATTTATATAGCAGGAAATTTTTGTGTTACCCCGGACCGGAAATTGATACGCATGCACTCTGTCTTCCGACAGGGTGACTGGACGACACAGGGACTGCTCCATTATCCTGGAAATCTTACGTATTGTCAGAGCTTTCAGCTGGAGAAAACAGAAGAAAAGCTGTTCCTTGATACGGGTGAGTTTTCAGGTACCTGCGTTCAGGTGTGCTTAAATGGTCACTGTTTTGACATTCCATGGAAAGCAAATCGCCGTACGGAAATTACGGAATTCTGCAGAACAGGTAAAAATAAGCTTGAGATAGAAGTTTTTGGCAGTCCCCGTAATATGATGGGACCGTTTCATCTTTCAGGAAAGCGGCCCGCATTTTGTAACGGCAAATGCTTTATGCCTGACGAAAGTAATTTTGATCCTGAATACCATGTCGTACCATATGGTTTATTGGGAGATACCCTTATATATAAGGAATGTATACCGGATATATAAACAGAAAAGCGAATGAGGTTGCATATACCGTTGTCTGGTTAAGAAAACGTTTTAAGGTCTGTCCGATTTTTGAAAACCTTATGAATGCTAATATATTATAGGAGAGTAAAAAAATGAAAGAATATCATGGTTGTTGGCCTACGATGATTACTCCATTTACGGAGAACAATAAAGTGGATTTTCAGGCAGTAAAACAGCTGGTGGAGTGGTATATTGCTCATGGTGCGGATGGTATTTTTGCTGTATGCCAGTCAAGTGAAATGTTCTTCCTTTCAAAACAGGAAAAACTGGACATTGCAAAAGCTGTCGCGGATGCAAATGCGGGGCGTATAAAAATTATAGCTTCAGGACATACTTCTGATGATCATGCGGAGCAGATTGATGAATTGGGAGCTATGGCAAAAACCGGTGTTGATGCAGTTGTCCTTGTATCAAACAGGATGGCAAAACAGAATGAAGGTTCTGATGTATTCAATAAAAATGCGGAAGATATATTCCGGCAGCTGCCGGACGTAACTTTCGGGCTTTATGAATGTCCTTATCCGTATCTCCGTCTTTTGACAGATGATTTTCTTGCCGACTGTGCAAAAACAGGAAAACTCGTATTTCTCAAAGATGTCAGTTGTTCAAATGAGATAGAAAACCGCCGTGTAAAACTGGTCAGGGGTACGAAGTTGTCTCTTTTCAATGCGAATACTTCAACACTTCTTGATTCACTCATTGAAGGGTATGACGGCTACAACGGCGTTATGGCTAATTTTCATATAGATATCTATAAATGGATGTATGATCATTTCCGTGAGCAGCCGGAAATGGCCCGTAAAGCCAGTGATTTTCTTACTGTCGCAGCCGTCTGCGAACCGAGAGCCTATCCGGTAAATGCAAAATTTCACTACCAGCTTACCGGCGTTTCAATGTCCCTCGTGACGAGAAGCCGTGATGTCAGTATATTAAATGAGAATGCCCGCCATGAAATAGAAAGTCTTATTCGTATGGAACAAGATTTTCGCAAAGTATTGGGATTAAAAGAGTAGTATTGATTGGTACGGGGTATCATCCTGTCTCTTGGGACGTAATGAAGGGTATAAAATCCCGGCTGTGATACCTTTAGAGAACAACATACCCCGTTTGCGGCGGGGTGTTGATTTTCAAAAAGTTTTATCAGGGAAAATATAATGGATACATCTGATGTTTCACTATTTCGGGAAAACTTAAGTGCACAGGTAGCCGATCATCTTGAGCAGACGATATTGAATTCGGCAACGCTTAATGTAAGTGAAAAGCTTCCTTCGGAGCAGCAGCTGGCCGTGAAATATAAGGTAAGCCGCCCTGTTATCCGGGAAGCTTTGAAGCTTCTTCAGGAACGTGGGCTTGTAACGCTTCGAAACGGTCTGGGTGCTTTTGTTACCAAGCCTCCTACTTCGACGGTGCTTTCTGCGATCAGCCGTATTATGCAGATGAATAACATTTCCGATGATGATCTGACCCAGATGCGCGGAATGCTTGAGGTGAATGCTGCCAGGCTTGCTGCTAAAAACATAAGTGATGAGCTGCTTGGCCAGTTGAAGGAAAATATTGAAAAATTTTCCAACAAGCAGCTTTCTCTGAAAGAGCGCGTTGAACTTGACTGCCAGTTTCATAATCTGATTGCAAAAGCGTCTGGGAATGCATTGCTGGAAATGTTCAACGATGTTCTGACATCGATGCTTACAAATTATATGGGGAAGGGTGTTCTGATTGCTGGTGGTATTGATGATGCAATAACACGCCATATGAAAATTTTAACAGCTCTGGAAACTCATGATGTAGATGCTGTTATTGTGGCTATGAACGAGCATATTATCGCATCCAAACAAAATGTCGAGCAGTTTGCCCGTAAAGGGGCGGATGCGACCGTAAAAAATATAGTATCAGGAGGAAACCGGAATGGCAAAAACGAGACTGATAGGTGAGTATCCGATAATCGGAATTCGTCCGATTATCGATGCGCGGGAAGGCATGCTTAATGTACGTGCCTCTCTTGAAGAA
>DCFS01000071.1 GCA_002319875.1 Treponema sp. UBA1798
TAAATTACAGCATGGTCTTTAAAAACTTGACGGTTTGGAAATATTGACCCATAATATAATCTGTACTATATATCCGATTGTTCGTCAGACGGGTTTAATACCCCTCTGCTTGCGGCTGGGTTGTTGATAGATCGGACCCATTTCAGAAAAAGGAGGAACCTATGGCTCTTAAAAAAATTTTCTCGAAAGACCGGAAAATCTGTACGGTAATTTTTACCGTAGCTTCAGCCGAGGCCGACGGCGCAAAGACGATCAGCGTTGCCGGTGATTTTAACAGATGGAGCAGTACGCTTACGCCGCTTACCAGAAGGAAGAACGGATCTTTTTCTGTGCGGATTCCTCTTGAGGTGGGAAAAGAATACCAGTTCCGTTATCTGGTCGATGGACGAAAATGGGAGAATGACTGGAAGGCTGATAAGTATATACCTGCGCCTTATTCCGATTCAAATAATTCTGTCGTTGTTACGAAGCCCAGAAAACTATAGACCCGTATAACACAAAACTGCAGTGGCGTTACTGAATTTTATCACAGCAGGGAGGGGGCTGTGATAAAATTTTTAAATAACGGTAATCCGTTCAAATTACGGCTGCAATACGTTTAGTGACCTATATGCTCCGCTGTTTGCGGTGGGGTTATTGATTCCTTCCGAGTTTTTCGATGATCCGCCGTACGCATTTTTCTGTATCCATCTGTGAGCAGTCTAGCGTAATATCGCTGTATTTTTCGTACAGCGGCAGGCGCTCTTCATATACATCTTTGAGGTTGTTGCCGTTTTTCATGACGATGCCGCGGGTTGAAATATTTGAGAGCCTCTTTATGAGTTCGTCGTATGGAACGTACAGGTAAACGACTTTTCCACCACGTTTTAGTGCCGTCATGGCTGCATCGGAATATATTACACTTCCGCCTGTTGCGATTACGCTGCTGCAAACCGACATCCCCAGAATAACTGACTCTTCTATCTTCAGGAAAGCATCGTTACCATCTTTATCGATAATTTCCTGGAGCAGTCTGTGCTCCTGTTGCTGGATAAGGATATCGGTATCGATAAAATCCATTCTCAGATTTTTTGCCAGCAGCACACCCAGCGTACTTTTCCCGGCGCCGGACATGCCGGTCAGAACAATATTTTGTCTGTAATCCTTTGCTTCTTCCATAGTATGGCTTGTATCTTACTGTTTTGTATTCAAACGATCCAGTCTGTATTTATAAAAAATCTTATGAAGGACAATTTCATGGGACAGACGGATTCCGGAATTGTGCACACATTTTTTCTTTTCATGTTTCTGAAAAAAGCATATACTTCCGTATAACAATATAAAGATCTGCTGCAGATTGAATTCCCGGGATCTGCATTTTTCTGTTTCTTGTTACACTATATGTAAAAAAAGTCAGGTAAAATTTATTTTCAGGAGTTATATTTTATGAAAAAAGAATCTTCAGATACGAAAAAGTCTGAGCAAAAACGAAAAAGTATTATCGTACAGTTTTCAGTGCGGCTGAGTCTTGTTATAACGGTTCTGTTTGCTGTTCTCGGAATAGTATCCTATTCCTCTGCAGTAAAGGGGTCCGTACAGAGTTTTTCTGAAACCATGTCCAACATTGTCCCTGTCTATGCCGGCAGCATTGATTCATGGAATCAACAGCTTGCCCGGGAACTTCATTTGTATACTAAATCTGATTTCATTGCTGATGGAGATATAGAAGGAATTGTTGCCTGGATCAGAAAAAATCATGATCGCCGTCCGGCAGATTTTAACAGAGTTCTGTTTTGCGGGTTGAACAGAATTTCACGGAATGAGAACGGGCAGGATCTTGATGTATCAACCCGCGATTATGTTAAGAAAATGCTGGATGAAGGAAAAGATTTCTGTGTCAGTGATCCAATGATGTCAAAAGTTGACAACTCATATATTTATATGGTTTGTTCTGCCGCGTACGATAAAGATCATAACAAGATCGGATTTTTTGCGGGTGTTGTATCGCTTGACAGCCTCCAGAAAATCATAGAAACAATAAAGGTCGGTTCGAACGGTTATCTTGTTGTAAACGATGAGAACGGTGTCTGTATTGCACATCGCGACAGGAAAAAGATCATGACCAAGATGAATGAACAAACTGATCAGGGACAGCGTTCTGCAGTAAAAACGATAATGAGCGGGCAGTCGGGAATCGCACGTTATTCAGACGGTTCTTATTCTTTTTTCTGCCCTGTGCAGAATACGTCATGGTCAGTTTCGGCAGTCCTTCCTGCCTCTGAAGTAAATGCCACTGCAAACCGGCTTGGGGAAACTCTGCTGCCCCTTTTTATCCTGTTTGTTATTATAATTATTACTATTACGGCATTGACTATCAGGAATATTCTCAAACCTTTGAAAAATGTTGAAAAATCGATCAATGATATTGCTTCCGGGAACGCTGATCTGACCCGGAGAATTGATCATACCGTCAATAATGAAATCGGGTCGGTGGTTAACGGATTCAATACATTTGTTGAAAAACTTCAGGGAATAATGACCGACCTGAAAAAATCCAAAAATGACCTTTCTTCGAACGGGGTTGCACTGCAGATGAGCATCGAGGACACGGCTTGTGCCATAACTCAGATATTATCCGACATAAGCAGTGTGAAGCAGAAAATAACGGATCAGTCAGCCGGCGTGGAAGAAACGGCGGGGTCTGTTACCGAAATTACGCAGAACATCGTGTCGCTGGAAAAAATGATCGAAAACCAGGCAAGCGGTATTACGGAAGCTTCTGCAGCCGTAGAACAGATGATCGGGAATATCGGCAGCGTCAATAAATCGGTGGAACAGATGGTACAGTCATTCTCATCCCTTGAAGATCGTTCCAGAAATGGCATGGCAAAACAGAACCGGGTGAGTGAACAGATAAAACTGATTTCAAGCCAGTCGGAAATGCTGGAGGATGCGAATGCGGCAATTGCCGGCATTGCAAATCAGACAAACCTGCTGTCTATGAATGCTGCGATTGAAGCTGCTCATGCCGGATCAGCAGGCAAAGGTTTCAGCGTTGTTGCCGACGAGATCAGAAAACTTTCCGAAACATCATCGGAGCAGTCAAAGAAAATCGGGAATGAGCTTAAGAAAATCAGAGAATCGATCGGAACTGTCGTAGCAGCTTCAGTGGAAAGTACCAGTGCGCTAAGTTCTGTTTCCGAAAATATAAAGGAAACCGATCTTCTCGTTACGCAGATAAAAAGTGCGATGGAAGAGCAGTTATCGGGATCGAAGCAGATAGGAGAAGCCCTCCACATGATGAATGACAGTACTTCGGAAGTGCGCACCGCATCGTCCGAGATGAGCGCCGGACAAAAAGCGATTCTTGACGAAGTGAAGCGCCTCCAGGATCTTACCATCGCTATGAAGGAAAAAATGGCTGAAATGGAAACGGGAGCGGGGAAAATAAATGAGACGGGAACGGCGTTGAGTGGTATATCGAAAAATACTGCCGGAACAATAGAGCGAATAGGCTCCCAAATCGATGTGTTCAGAGTTTAGCATTTGTTGCTATAAAAGAAAATACTTGAATACTGCAAGGGGAAAAATCTTTGATTGCGTTATTATTATTTGAACTGCTTAAAAAAGGAGTTATTATTCAGAAGACGCAATATTCAGTCAGCGCTTTTTTCCCTGCGTTTAATTCGGTAAATATTCAGTGCCATTGACAGATGTAAGAAATATACGCTACGATTAGTTAGTTTAAGCTAATTAATACAGGGGAGAATATATGGAACTTGTTTTATTGCGTCACGGACAAAGTATCTGGAATAAGGAAAACCTGTTTACCGGTTGGACGGATGTAGACTTGTCTGAACAGGGGATAAAGGAAGCGGAAGAGGCAGGCAGGCAGCTTAAAAAAGCCGGCTTCGATTTTGATATCTGCTATACTTCGTATTTAAAACGGGCCATTCATACGCTTCAGTATGTCCTTGATGCAATGGACCGTGTCTGGCTTCCAACGGTCAAATCGTGGAAACTGAACGAACGCCATTATGGTGCTCTTCAGGGGTTGAACAAGGCCGCGACGGCAGAACAATACGGTGAGGAACAGGTGAAAATATGGCGGCGTTCATTCGATATTGCTCCGCCGCTTCTGGCGGAAAATGATGAGCGGAACCCGGCTCTCCAGGAACCGTACCGGAATGAAGATAAAAAACTGCTTCCTCTGGGGGAAAGCCTGAAAGATACGATCGAACGCGTTGTCCCTTATTATGAACACTCTATTTTGCAGGATATGAAAAAAGGGAAGCGGGTCCTGGTAACCGCACATGGAAACTCCATTCGTGCGCTTGTTCAGTATTTCGAAAAACTTTCTCCTGAAGAAATACTGAAGATAGATATTCCTACAGGCGTTCCTCTCGTGTACGAATTTGACAAAGACGGGAAGTTTGTGAACAAGAAATATCTTGGGGATGAGGAATCAATTAACCGTAAGATCTCTGCTGTCGCTGCCCAGGGAAAAGCACGGCAGGTTTCCTGAAAATAATTATAGTTTCAATAATGAGTACGGGGTTTTCCGTTCTCTCGTGTACTCCAGCTGGAGTTCGATTGTTATGACCGTGCTGCCCGGAATGGCCGTATCCGAACTTTTTCAGGCTCTCATTTCCCTGCCTGAATATATCCGGAGCGATCAGCGGAAGCGGATTGCGTATGTACCGCAGGCAAAAGGAAGCGGCTTCGCTCTGATTGCCTGTGCACTTACTGTGCGGACGGCATCGTACTGCCATTATGCAGGCAGCTCCGCCGTGTGTGTCCTGAATTTCTGCCTGCAGCCGATGCGGGCACACTTTTATACTTTATCAAGCCGGATATTGCGGAAATACAATGCCATATCAATGCTTATTTCCACAATGTTCAGGAAATAGAATATCCATCCGAGATAAAACAATGTGTTTAACTCCGCCCCCGGTGCGGCAAACAGCATGAACTTGCGTACTATGCCGAATATATACCCGATCCACAGGAAAACTTCAAAGATCAGGCTCTTGCCTTTTGCCGTACGAGACACCCATGACCGGTAAATTGAAACCGGCCATGAAAGACCGAAACATAAGATCATCAATGCTTCCAATAAGTCTATCATATAGTTCTCCGTCATTTACTGTGATGCAGCTTTGCTGCTGTTGATCTGCAGTATACATTCCGGCATACTATGTGAAAAGAGTATAATTGATATGCTCTATATATCAAATTGATATGGGCTGTACGTGTTATGACAAATATAAATTATGATTATTATAAAATCTTCTATTACGTCGCAAAATATGGAAGTTTTACGAAAGCTGCAAATATTCTCGACAGCGACCAGCCGAATATAACCCGCGCGGTAAACAGGCTTGAATCGGAATCAGGATGTAAACTGTTTGTGCGCAGCAGACAGGGCGTGGTGCTGACTCCTGAGGGCACAAAGCTTTATGCGCACATAGGGCCGGCATGCATGCAGATAGAGAAAGGAGAAAGCGAACTAGCCGGAATCCGTGATATGAAGGCTGGTACTGTCTCCATAGGTGCAAGCGAGACAGCGCTTCATCTGCTTCTTCTTGAAAAACTGTGCGGTTTCCACAAAAGGTATCCGGACATCAGGCTGCATATTTCGAATCATTCGACTCCCCAGGCGCTATCTGCGCTTGAACGCGGTCTTATAGACTTTGCCGTGGTAACGACGCCTGTTCCGCTTGGGAAACCCCTCGTAAAGAGAGAACTCGTTCCATTTCGGGAAATCCTTATCGGGGGAACTGCTTTCCTTCCGCTTTCCCGCAGCACAGTGCATCTTACGGATATTCTGAGATATCCGCTTATCTGTCTTGGTGAAGAAACGATGACATACCGGTTTTACCGTGATTTTTTCCTGGAACATAATCTGGTTCTCCGTCCTGACACAGAAGCTGCAACTGCCGATCAGATTCTGCCGCTTGTTCAGTGTAACCTCGGACTCGGTTTTCTGCCGGAACCGCTTGCAGCAGAAGCATTGAAAAATGGCAGTGCAGTACGTATTCCGCTTGAAGAAACCATTCCGCTCCGGTATATATGTCTTGTTCAGGACAGCAGAAAGAGCCTGAGTATTGCAGCAGAAAAGCTTATACGGATGCTTTAATTGCAGGAGTTTTAAGTATGTGATTGTACACCGGCTTGCGGCGACGATACAGCCGCGTGACCGGAATAA
>DCFS01000201.1:0-5726 GCA_002319875.1 Treponema sp. UBA1798
AAAAATCGCGGCGCTGCAGGATAATCCGGAAGTACCGGGTATCCTCGGAGTCAGTATCCCGGAGGGCGATGACTCGTGGACATACTATATCGCGGCTGCCACGGATAGGGATACAGGCGGAAAATTCGGTGAACGCATAATACCGGCGTTTACCTGGGCGGTGTTCCCGGGAGAAGGGACTGCTAAAGACATTCAGGTACTTGAGAAACGCATTGTGACTGAATGGCTGCCGTCGTCCGGGTATGAATATGATAACGGACCCGATGTCGAAGTCTATCTGACTCCCAACCCGAAACATGCAAAGTATGAAGTATGGATTCCGGTTATAAAAAAACAGGACGTATGACGGTACGCTGCCGGAAATCAACAAACTCGTCTGCAGGGGCGGGGTATTAAACTCTCCGCACGAATAAAGGAGAAACAGGGATTCCTATGGACAGAAAAATAGCGGATGACCTGAATATTCTGGGAAGCTTCCTTGGGGAACGGGATGTCCCGGAACTTACGGCGGATAATCTGCGGGAAAAATATAATTTCACCGCTGCGGATGTTATGGTCCTTTTCGGCGGAAGTATTCTGGCAGGCGGTGACGTATTCGCACGGGGAATGCAGCGTCATATTGCACGGAAATACGTTATTGCAGGGGGAGCAGGCCATACCACGGAAACATTGCGGGAAAAAATGGGGCAGGTGCTTTCCGGTATTCAGGTAACGGGATTGACGGAAGCGGAACTGTTTTCAACATATTTGAAACGTAAATATAATCTGGAAGCGGACTTACTGGAATGTAAATCGACGAACTGCGGTAATAATATTACCTGTGTACTTGATCTGCTTAAAGAAAATAATATAAATTTCGGCAGCATAATTTTGTTGCAGGACGCTGCCATGCAGCGGCGCATGGGTGCGGTAATGCGGAAATATGTACCGGATAAGATAATAATAAATTACGCAGTATATAACGCAGAAATGATTATCGAAAATGGCAAAATGAGATTCAAAGAAAATATCGCAGGCATGTGGGATGTGGAGCGGTATATCACCTTACTGATGGGTGAGATTCCCAGATTGTCGGATGATAAAAACGGGTACGGACCTGAAGGTAAGAATTATCTGGCACATGTGGACATTCCTGAAAAAGTAGTCAGCGCATTCATCGAATTGAAAAAATATTACGGTTCTTCCATACGGGAAGCAAATCCTTTATATGCATCATAAAAATGGATCAGGGGAAGCAGAACCGGTTCCTTTCGGTACCGTATATTTTCCCATTAAATAGTGTTCAGACTCTCTGTTATGTAGTACAATATATTGACTAAATAATACAATATATTGTACGTTATCCGTACAGAGGGATTTGTTATGGCTGATTCGGAAAATGAAGGACCGGTTCAGGAAATAGGCAGGGTTTTAAAGAGAATTCGTACGGAGCGTAATCTCTCTCTCGAAACGGTGGCGGAACTTACCGGCGTGAGTAAAACCATGCTCGGCCAGATTGAGCGGGGAGCATCCTCTCCTACGGTTACGCTTCTCTGGAAAATAGCGCGCGGGCTCCGATTATCGCTGTCAAGTCTGCTTGCAGTCCGGGCAGACCGGATATCGGATCCGGCCGACATAGAAAAATCGATAGAACCTGTTTACGGCGAACAGAAAAAGATGATCCTTTACGATATTTTTCCTTTTGATCCGGTAACGGGATTTGAATACTTTTACATCAAAATGCTTCCCGGTGTTTTTCACGAATCAGGTCCGCATACGGCATTGATGGAATACATTGTTGTAACGCAGGGAACACTGATACTCGCTGTCGGAGAACAGATATTTTCACTTACTGCGCCTGCAAAGATCTGTTTCAAACCGGATATACGGCATTCTTACCGTAACAGTACCGATTCAACCGTAGTTTTTCAGAACATCATGAAATATTAGGGAACCGCTGATTAAGTTATGGTGATTTGATCAATGATCCATGGAACTCTGTTTTATTCAAGGATGGGTTTATGTTAACGGAACGGATAAAAAAAGCGAAAGATAAATACATCAACGCCAAACCTGCAATTTCATATGAACGTGCCCGGATATGGACTGAGTCATACAAAAACTCGGAAGGAAAACCGGCAGACATCCGGCGTGCAACAGCGTTCCGGGATGTCTGCGGGCAGCTTCCTGTAACGATTTTTCCGGGAGAACTGATTGTCGGTTCCCCGGGAGAATTCCTTAAATGCGGAATTCTGACGCCTGAATTTTCATGGACATGGATAGATCGTGAAATGGATCATTTTTCCGACCGTGTACAGGATCCGTATGAAATGACAGCCGGGCAGCGTCTTTTTGTGCGTGAGCATATTTTCCCCTACTGGAAAGGCAGATCGCTGGAAGAAGCTTTCCTTGCCCAGATTCCGCCGGAAGCCGAAAAAATTGCAGTTGATACAGGTATTATTGACTGTGATTCAAAGTGGCGTCAGTCAGTCGGAGAGATTACTCCGGATTACCAGGACGTTCTATTTAAAAGAGGATTCCGGGGAATTATTGATTTATGCCTGCAGAAATCAGAACAACTGGATCTTTCTGCTCCTGATGGTCTGAAGAAAAGGAATTTCTACCAGTCAGTAATTCTGGTCAGTGAAGGTAGTATAAGTCTGGCAGCCCGGTATGCCGAAAAGGCCGCCGATATGGCAGTGCAGGAGAAAGATAAAACAAGAAAAAAAGAACTGCAGACTGTTGAATCAATATGCCGTAAAATTCCTGCCTGTCCGCCGCAAACATTCCAGGAAGCACTTCAGATGATCTGGTTTTACCAGTTGGGGGGTATTCTGATGGAGAATCCCCTTTCGCTGAATCCCGGCAGATTTGATCAGTATATGTATCCCTATTATTGTTATGACAGAAAAAACAATATTCATACAGACGAAGACATCCTGGAACTTATAGAGTGTTACTGGCTTAAGCTTTCCGAGTGGGTATGGACGATCTCTTCCAACACGGCAGATTTCTTTGCCGGCTACAATCAGTTTCAGAATCTGACTGTCGGAGGATGCGACCGCAACGGTAAAGATTCGACAAACGAACTGAGCTACCTTGCGCTGAAAGCGACCGCAGAAGTGAAAACACATCAGCCGGGATTATCGGTACGTATTTCACAGGACAGCCCGCAGGAATTTATCGATGCTGTTATGGATCTTGTTGCACAGGGTACCGGATTTCCTGCCATCCACAGTGACAAAACCGGTTATCAGATGCTCAAGAATCTCGGATATACAACAGAAGATGCGCGTGACTGGAACAACTGCGGTTGTGTAGTACCGCATTTCCGCAAAACCTTTGAATGGACCAGTACGGTCAATGTTAATTTTTGCGGGGCACTTGAATATGCCACGAACGGCGGTAAAAGCAGACTTACCGGGAAGCTGATGGGACTTCCCATAAATGAAGAACGACATTTTGACTCTTATGAAGCTGTCGAAAAGGCATTTTTTACCCAGTTCGATCATTTGATCAGTATTTCTGTAGAAGCTACACTGCTGGCCCAGACACTGCAGAAAACAATGATACCACGTCCTTACTTTTCAGCGGTCTCCGAATCGTGTCTGGAAAAGGGGATGGACATGGTAGACGGCGGCGCCACATATACGATCGGCCCTGTTTTAACCGGGATCGGTCTGGCGGTGACGGCAAACGGTCTTGCTGCTGTAAAAAAGCTTGTGTTTGACGATCACGTCTGTACAATGGATGACCTTCTGAAAGCTCTGGACAACAACTGGGAAGGATACGAAGATTTGCGCAGAAAAGCATGTGCCGTGCCGAAATATGGAAACGACGATGATTATACGGACGATATCGCCCGTCGTATTTCCAATCATTTTTATGGGATAACCCATCGGTATACGGATATATACGGGAAACCTTTTACGACTGCCTTTATGGGCATATCAAATTTCATTCCGACGGGAAAAGTAATTGGAGCGACGCCATGCGGAAGAAAAGCCTGCCAGCCCATATCCGAAGGGGTTTCACCGTTTGCAGGAACGGATGTTTCAACACCGCTGGCTGCCATGCGATCCGTGGCAAAGATGAACCAGGATATTCATTCCGGCGGGACACTGCTTAACATGCGGCTGAATCATGATCTGGTAAGTACCAGACGGGGAAAAAGCAATTTAGCCGCAATGGTTCTGGCATTCTTTTCTATGGGTGCATTCCATATCCAGTTTAATACCGTATCGACTGAAACACTGAAAGACGCCCAGCTTCATCCGGAACAGTACAAAGATCTGCTGGTCCGTGTTGCCGGATACAGTACGCAGTTCGTCCATCTCTCGCGTACGCTGCAGGATTCCATTATTAACCGTTGTGAACATGGAAGCTTCTAGGGGTCATATACTGCAGATACAGAATTATTCCGTGAACGACGGGGACGGGATCCGTACGGTACTGTTTTTTGCAGGCTGTCCGCTCAGATGCGCATGGTGTGCAAACCCGGAAGGATATACGATGAAAAACCGTATTTTCTATTCTGCACCGGATTGCCTCGGCTGCAGTGCCTGTACGAATATTTGTCCGCTGAAAATAGACAATAATCTTAATAGTCAGGAAAAAAGAGCTGTGTGTACCGGCTGCGGGAAATGTACTACGGTATGTCCGGCAGAAGCCCGGAAGAATACTGTTTCGGATTATACCGTTCAGGAAATCCTTAGTGTATTGGAGAAGCAGCTTGTATTTTTCCGCAATTCAGGAGGCGGAGTTACGTATTCCGGTGGTGAATGTACCATGCAATTGGACTTTCTGAACGAACTTGCAGACAAAGTGTATGACCGTGGAATACCGCAGGCAATGGAAACGAGTGGCTTCTTTGATTTTAATGAAGTCCGGCATGTTATTGATCTTATGGATCTGATTTTTATCGATATTAAACATATGGACAGCCGCATCCATCTGCGCTATACGGGGGTACCGAACGACCGGATTCTTGATACAATTTCCCGGCTGGGAGCAGAAAAGAACAACATCGTAATCCGGGTGCCGGTTATTATGGGAGTAAACGGTGATGATGAAAATATAGTCAGAACGGCAGCATTCGTTAAACATATGGTACGGGAACCGAAAATGGAATTACTGCCCTATCACCATCTGGGGGACGAAAAATACATCCGGTTGGGATATCCGCTGCCATCAGCCGGTTTTTGCACGCCGACGCCGGAAGAACTGGAACGGCTGCGGAGACTGGCTGAACGGGAAGGCGTTACGACTGTGACATATCGGTGAACAGGATATATGCAGGGAGGCGGATTCTCTGCAGAATATACTTATGATTAATTATTTCGATATAACGAAAAAACAGGATGATACAGAATTGACTTTTCGTTATATCGAAAATATAATTGTTATATGGTTAATAGAAGCAGTTATATCGAAAAAATCAGACCGTTCATAAATACTCCTGTTGTCAAAGTACTTACCGGAATCCGCAGATGCGGGAAATCCGTGCTCATGGAACTTATTCAGCAGGAACTCCTTCATAACGGCGTATTACCCGTACAAATACTTACACTTAATTTTGAATCGAAAACTGACGGGCGCGTGCTTTCGGAAGCTGCATGGATCGCAGCTGTAAAATCCCTGCCGGACAATAAGCGGAAGTATCTTTTCTTTGATGAAGTACAGGAATTCCCCGGTTGGGAAAAAATAGTGAATGCGCTGCAGATTGATTTTGACGCTGATATCTACAT
>DCFS01000201.1:6114-9806 GCA_002319875.1 Treponema sp. UBA1798
GGTTTTGCAGCTGCGTCACTGAGCTCTGATGAGCTTTTTCTTTTATACATAAAGAATGGCGGATTTCCGTTTATTTACAACTACAACTTTGATGAGGACGGTGTCCAGCAGTATCTTTCATCCCTGTACGATTCCATTGTTCTGAAGGATATAAGCGGACGTCATAATATCCGTGACATCGCGGGTCTGAGCCTGCTGCTCCAGTTTTTTATTTCAGAGATTGGCCATCAATTCTCTTTTTCATCGCTTATCAAATATCTGAAGAATCAGAAGCGCCCGGTTTCTACTGAGACGCTGTATAATTATATTGACTATGCCAGAGATTCCTGTCTTTTGCATATAGTAAACAGACAGAATCTGCAGGGAAAGGAAATCCTGCAGACACAGGGAAAGATCTATGTAACAGATCACGGCTTGCGCGAAGCCTTGTACGGCAACAATATGCGTGACATTGATCAGGTTCTGGAAAATATTGTCTACATGGAACTGCTGCGCCGGGACTACGAAGTAACTGTCGGAATGGCGGGCAGTAAAGAGATTGATTTTGTCGCGGAAAAGAAAGGTCGTAAGCTGTATGTACAGGTTTGTTACCTTCTGGCAGGCGAAGAAACAATCACCCGGGAATTCAACGTGCTTGAAGAAGTCAGGGATAACTATCCGAAATATGTGCTGTCCATGGATAAAGTTGACCGCAGTCGGAACGGGATTATCAACAGGAACATCGTTGATTTCCTGATGGAAGAATAGAATAGGTGCGTGTGGGCGGAAAAGGACGGAAGGACTGTCCACAGGTCTATAGGTAGCAGCTGTTCCCCGTACAGATAAACGGCAGGGGAAACCTGCTGGTGCGGTGTTCACCGGTGTCGTGATATATTTTCTATAATTGCCGGTCTGCGTTTTTTCTGGTAGTATCACCGGTAAGGTACAGCGTAATGTTCAATGTACTCATTTGTGCTTCATTGGGAGTTCTGTGATGCTGGAAGAAATACTGTCTGTTGCCCGTGAGGCAGGAAATATTCTGATCGGGGCAGAAAATATTCAGGATAAAGTGGCCGTAAAAGACGGATATGCAAACTTTGTTACTGAATACGATCGTAAGGTACAGGAGTTTTTGTTCACAAAACTGCATGAACTTTTGCCTGAAGCGAATTTCCTGGCAGAAGAGCAGAATGCTTCGGAATATCGGGAAGAATACCGCCATGGCTATACGTTTGTCATAGATCCCATAGACGGTACGTCGAATTTTATTATGGGTTACCGTATCAGTGTCGTTTCGATAGGTCTGCTTAAAGACGGGGAACCGTATATCGGTGTCATTTATAATCCTTATACGGACGAACTGTTTTCTGCTGAAAAAGGGAAGGGCGCTTTCCGTAATGGGGAACTTATCCGGTCATCGGACCGGAGTCTTAAGGACAGCCTTGTCATTATGGGGACGTCTCCGTATTATCCTGAACTGAGAACAAGGATGTTCAGGACAGCTGCCTGGTATCTTGAAAGGTGCGTCGATGTCAGGCGGAGCGGTTCTGCGGCATGGGATTTATGCTGTGTCGCTTCAGGCCGTGCGGCCCTGTTTTTTGAATTGCGTCTGAGTGTATGGGACTTTGCCGCCGGCGCTGCGATTCTGGAGGAGGCAGGAGGCTGTATTACCGATGAAACAGGTAAAAACCTTACGTTTGACCGGAAAACAGCCGTGTTCGCCGCTGCTTCCGGAGTTCTGAAAGAGAATTATTTACCGCCAGACGGTCTTTTATAACCTTGTACAAGCGCTGAATATGACTCAGGCTTTTGTGCCGGGGGGTGGCTGATAATATAATGTGTTAATACCCTTCTGCCTCTGCCGCGGGGCTGGTGGTTATTCAGCGGCTGCGGGCGGGCTTTCCCCGGAAAATTCTTCTGTCAGCATATCCAGATCAGTGCCGTCATTTCCCCGGGCAAAGGTATCATTTTCGAACATTGCATTATTATAATCATACGCATGCAGCAGGATACGCTCTCCGGCTGCAGCAAGTTGTCTGGTAAAGCCACAGGTGCTGTCCGTAAGTACAAGCGGTTTGCGCCTTGCGACGGAAAGGGGCAGCAGATCATCTTTCGGAATAAAGCCGATGAAATCCATCTGTACTGAAAGCTTGTGCTGCGCAAGGGAACGAAGCCGTCCTGCCATTTCCAGATCTTTCACGGACGTTCCCATATTGATAATTATCTGGGGCCGGTATTTTTTAAGGGCTGTTGCGGCACTGCCGCCTGTCTGAGGAAATTCCGTGCATATTTTTTCAACAAGTTCTGCAAAAGAACTTTCCGCTCCCGCGGTACTTGTACTGATATAGTTCTGTATAGCAGTCCGTTCTTCGCTTTTTGTTTTGAACTGGCAGATGAAAAACCGGAAAGCCGCAGCCTTGAGAAAGGAATAGGCATTCAGGATCGAGGTAATTTCCGGTGTCGTTACAAGAAGCGGATTATACGTAAGAAGAAAAAAATCCAGCGTATTATAAGTACTGCCTGCCCCCAGATCGAGGAAAACATAGTCGGCATCAAGTTTCTGCAGCTCCGTAACTATTTTCCGCTTTATGAAGAAAGTCATATTTGCAGTACCGGGAAGCAGACAGTCTCCTGCAATAAAAGACAGATTTTTTATACCTGTATCCTGGAGAAGTCCGGAGAAATTATCTGATTGTTTGTAGATAAAATTGCCCAGACCCGGATGGTTATTTTTTAAACCGAGTAACGTGTGAAGATTGGCACCTCCGAGATCAAGGTCTGCCAGAACAGTTTTTTTGCCTTTTGCCGCAAGTAATATTGCAAGATTTACCGCAATAGAACTTTTTCCGACTCCGCCTTTTCCGCTTCCAACCGGTAAAATATGTACCATACTGTAAAGTATAGGAGCAAAATCCGATTTTTTCAATGTAAAATTAACTGTATATAAATACGATTATATAAAAAACATTTGCGCTTTGTTGAATATTTATGCTATACTGATTTATAAAGGTTATTTTCTGTTGTTTTGCCAGCGATTTTTCAGGCAGACTTATGAATGCCAGGTTTTAAAAATCGAAATTTAAAAACATGTTATGGAAGGTTTATATGCTGCTGGATGATTCTGATTACATGACCATTATGGGTACTGTTTCGGTGCCTGTACTTGTTGCATCACCGGTATATGATAGTAACAGAAAAATAACTGACTTTCATGTTGAGTATGAAAATCCTGCTTTCAAAGAAATGGCAGGACTTTTGATCAAAGAAAACATGTTTTATCATGAATTTAAGAGTGCTTTACCTGCATCAATTGACTGGTTTAATTATGCTGTCCGGGCAATGCAGGAAAAAACGTCTTCCCAGGTGACCTATTATGCCTCTCCTATAAAAAAATGGTTTTCGGTTCTGATGGATTGCACCGGAAATGGCTTTTGTGTCATAACGTTTTCAGACATCAGCTGGGAAAAGGAACAACAGAAAAAAATTGATTATATGTCCCATTATGACAGTCTCACCGGTTTGCCGAACAGGAATCTTTTTAACATCGTTCTTGCATCTGCAATTGTCAGAACGGAAGAACGCGGTTTATATCTGGGGCTTATGCTCATTGATATCGACAATATGAAAACGGTCAATGATGTTTCCGGCCATTCAGCCGGTGATGCAGTGCTTGTTAAAAGTGCTGTTTTGCTCAGAAGCGTACGGAACGGAAT
>DCFS01000154.1 GCA_002319875.1 Treponema sp. UBA1798
AACATAATGGGGAGTTCCGTCGGCTATGCCGGCGGGCGGCAAAAGTTTGACAGTTCCGGCAATAGCAAAAGGATATGAAAAAACCATAGAATCTCGAGTGTGAACCGCCAAAGTTACACACAGGAGAAACTATGGGAGACTATGATAGTTTAAGCCATACAAAGTATGACTGTAAATACCATGTAGTGTTTATACCGAAATATCGGAAAAAGAAATTGTATGGACAAATACGGCAGTATTTAGGAAGTGAACTGAAAAGACTGGCGGAACAAAAAGAGAGCAGAATATTGGAAGGACACCTGATGCCGGACCACATACATCTGTTAATCGAGATACCGCCGAAATATTCCGTTGCACAAGTAATAGGATACATAAAAGGGAAGAGTGCAATATATGTAGCGCGGCAGTTTGGAGAAAGACAGAAATATTTCAGCGGCCAGCATATGTGGGCGAGGGGATATTTTGTAACGACAGTAGGACTTGATGAGGAAGTCATCCGGGAATACATAAAGAACCAGGAAGAAGACGACCGAAAACAGGAAGAACTTGATTTATAGCCGAAGGCTGTAACCGCTTTGAGCGGTTCACATTTTAAGCCTCCACCTTTGGTGGAGGTGAATCACACTAAGGTAGATAATAAAAATGAAAGTAGCAATCGTTCATGACTGGCTTACAAGTTACGGCGGTGCAGAAACGTTCGTTGAACTGATTCTCCGCATATATCCTGATGCAGACATTTACACACTTGTCTACGATAAAAAACGTATAGGAAGTCATTTTCTTACTAATAAAATATATACAAGTCCTCTGCAGAAAATTCCGTTTGCACCCAGGATGTATACAAAACTGCTTTCTTTCATGCCCAAAGCAATTGAATCGTTCGATTTCTCCGGTTACGATCTGGTCATATGCAGTTCATCCTGCTGTGCAAAGGGTGTTATTACACCTCCCTCTGTACCTCAGATTGCATATATTCATACACCAATGCGTTATGCATGGGATTTATTCTTTGAATACCAGAAACGGAGCAATGTGATTGTCCGCCATTTTATGAACAAATGGATGAGCGGTATACGCCAGTGGGATTACATTTCAAGCCAGCGTATAGACACAATTGCTGCCAATTCAGAATACATTGCACGCCGTATAAAAAAATACTGGAACAGGGATGCGGTTGTAATTTATTCTCCGGTTAACACACGCCGTTTTTTCCCTGCAGATTTTCATCATGAGGATTTCTATGTAGCATTTTCCAGACTTGTTCCTTACAAACGGATGGATCTGGCTGTTCAAGCATGCAGAAAACTTGGCAGGAAACTGATTGTCATAGGTTCCGGGCCGGATGATAAGAAACTCAAAAAACTTGCAGCGGGGTGCAGTACTATCACCTTCACGGGCAGGGTCAGTGATGAAATTCTTCGTACATACCTGCAGACGTGCCGTGCACTTATTTTCTGCGCAGAGGAAGATTTCGGTCTGATTCCTCTTGAAACTCAGGCATGCGGGCGGCCGGTTATTGCGTTCGCAAAAGGTGGTGCATGCGAGACTGTTGTACCAGATAAAACTGGTGTTTTTTTCAAAGAACAGACTTCTGATTGTGTTGCGGAAGCAATCATGAAATTTGAGTCTCTCGATGATTCAGGGGCATTTGAAGGTGCTGCTATTGCCGAACACGCGAAAACATTCTCTGAAGAACGTTTTATTACCGATTTCAAAGCTGTTGTGAGCAGTACGATAAAACGAGTAACAGGAGATGTGAATCTGTAACTATAGACAGTTTTTATTCTTTTATATACAATAAATGATTGGATTTATGACTAACAACGAATTTCTCCCTTACTATAAAGAACATTTTCACCGCACAAGTTCTTTTTTATCAGGTCTTGTGCTTATGATTGTTGATGCACTTGCCCTTATGCTCTGCATCGGGATCAGTTTTTTCATTATAAACGCCATTAACAATGAATTCATCAATTTTCGTTCGTTTGTCACGTACGGTGTCTATCTTCCGCTTATTCTTATTGTATTTTATGCAGCAGGCTTGTATCCCGGAATTATGATTTCACCTGCAGAAGAAGTAAAAAAATTCTGTATCTGTACATTTTTCAGCTTTACAGGGATCGCACTCAGTATTTTTGTAGACAGCTCTAGAGAAAAAATCGCGGTCGCGGTGGCTCTGCTGCTGGCAGTTCCTCTGGCAACTTTAATTCTTCCGTCTGCGCGCGAAATAGCACGTCTCTCTTTCGGAAGGTGTAGATGGTGGGGATTACCAGCTGTTATCTATTGCACGGGCTCAAGTGCAGATACGGTCATTAACCGCATGTTCGACAGGCCTGATTTAGGCTACAAACCTGCTCTGATTATAAACAGCGGAACCATCACGACCCATATGTACCGGGGAGTCCCTGTTTTTGTCCCGAATAAAGATCTGCTCCAGATCATACGTTCTCTCAACATAAAAGCTGCCATTCTCTGTGACTACCAGGACGATGCCTCAGATATCATGAGATCTTACCGGTATACCATCAATGTTTCCAAGAAACAGGCGCTGTATACATCTGGTACGCTGCAGCTTAAGGATATCGGCGGTATCATAGGTTTTTCCTCCGTTCATAATCTGACGAAAAAGGATAACCTTTTTGCAAAACGCATTCTTGATATTTCACTTATCATTATTTCCCTGCCGGTCGTACTACCCGTCTGTATTATCATCGGTTTTTTGGTAAAATTAACATCAAAGGGACCTGTTTTATACGGACATGTACGAGTAGGAAAAAACGGGCAGCCCCTTAAGTGCTGGAAATTCCGTTCTATGTATAAAGATGCCGATAAGCAGCTTGACAAAATTCTTTCTCAGAACCCGGAAATGCGCAGACAATGGGAGAAAGACCGTAAATTTATCAACGACCCCAGGGTAACAAAGTTTGGCAGGTTTCTCCGGAAAACGAGTCTTGATGAACTGCCTCAGTTATGGAATATTTTTCTTGGACAGATGAGTTTTGTTGGTCCGCGCCCTGTTACCGAAGGTGAACTCTCAAAATACGGCGATAGCGCGGATTATATTCTTTCCGTAACTCCGGGATTGTCAGGTATGTGGCAGACATCAGGACGTTCGGATACGGAATATGAGGAACGTATAACGCTTGATACCTATTATATTCAGAACTGGTCAATCTGGCTCGATATTTGGATAATTATAAAAACGGTCTCGGTCGTCATTAAAGGTAAAGGTGCATATTAATTATGAAAAAAGGTTTTTTTGCTGCAGCATCAGTGATTCTTTTTGTTGTTCCTGCGTTTTCTTCTTCGTATCGTATTAACAGTGTCTCATATAATATCAAAGGTATGACTAAAAGTTCCGTGGTTGAACGTAATGTTGAAGTGGACAGAACAACAATATTTCCCAATGAAGATGCATTTGCAGCTTATATTCAGGATTATACACAGCAGCTTGAGAACACTCGTTTTTTTGAAGAAGTCAAGGTCGATTATACGACGACAGTTCCTGATGCAGATGATTTTTGTCTTGTAAGTCTTACCGTGAACCTGAAAGATTCATTCCACTTCGTAGGTGTTCCGTATCCTAAGTACGATTCAAATTCCGGATTTATACTTAAACTTAAGTTAAAAGATACAAACTTTCTAGGAAGCATGAACAGCATGTCGAGTGATGTTAATTTTGGATTCGAACAGGATTCAGAAGATGATCCGCTAAGTCCTGTTTTGGGATTCAATTTTGCCTTTGATTATCCGTTCTCTCTGAATAAACTTGATGCTACATGGTCCAACGATTATGGTATAACCTATACATTCGGAGATTCTTCTCCTGAATGGGATGCATCAACAGGTTTATCTGTTTCTGTTCCTATCAGCAAAAGATGTTCCGTCGATCTTTCTTTGGACCAGGGATCCACCCGGGATTTTGATTATTCAAAGTATGGTGATGATACGTACTTTACTGAATCGTCTGAGCTGTCTATTCCTATTGTTATCCAATATATTGAAAACTGGGGAAAAGTTAATTACACACCTTATGTCAAAGCAAATTACTACTGGGACTTCGACGGCATATCGCCGAGCGATTCGGACTTTTACGGTCCCCGTATGGCAATAGGGCAAACAATATCTACGTCCCGTATAAACTGGGAAAACAATTTCCGTAACGGTGTATCCGCATCTACTTCCCAGTCTTTTACGTATAATTTTGAAAAGGATACGCTTGCTCCGAAATTCACCGTTGAAGTTAAAGCATACAAAGGCTGGAAATATGCGGGCTTTAGTACGGATGTTTATCTTTTCACGAGTGTTAACGATACTGAAAAAATAGGGAATCGTCTGCGTGGCATCAGGGACGACCAGTATTTCAATTCTTCCACGGGATTTGAAAGTAAATACGCGTGCGCAACTCCAAGTGCTCTAGTAGTCAACCTCGATCTGCCGATTCATCTTTTTTCTACAAATTTCACAAAAGGGAAGCTGCTTTCAAAACTTAACTTTGAGGCACAGGTTTCTCCGTTCATAGATTTTGCTTTGTTCAACAATGTCGCAACGGGATCAAATTTTTACTATAAGGACGGATTTTACGCCGCAGGGCTTGAAGGCATTGTATATCCTGCCAACTGGCGCAGCATTCAAATCAGAGCCAGTCTCGGTGTAGATGTAGGACGCATTCTCCTGAAAAAATGGATAAATACCGACTGGCGCGCTGCTGTTTCAACATATGAACTTACCTTCGGTGTGGGACTGTATTACTGAACAAAAGTTTCAAGCGCCCGTGCGGCCTGTTTCTTACAGTATTCCTCTGGTGCATACTCAGCCAATGCTGTATATAAATCTCTTGCAAAACTAATGTTTCCATTTGCATATATTCTTTGCGCTAAATCCATATAGCCTGTCCATATTTCATTTTTATCAGCCCACTCAAGTATGTCGGTATACTTGGTAATTTCTTCAAAAAACAAGCTCAACTGATTATATTCAAACTCCGGATCACGCTGTTTTACTGTTGTATACATCTTCGTAAATCCCGTCAGCACACCAAGAGCACACGCTCTCAAAGCCTTTTCCTTATCAGTCGTATCATATAATTCTGCAAGTTTAAAATACGCACTAATTGAACGGTAGTCATTCGAACGGAACAGCATGAAGAATTTTTCCATTGATCCCGGGTTTTCATTTCGTATAAACAGCATTATCGCATCATTCAAATCACTATTTCTGAAATACCGGTCATCACTCAGGATAAGCAGAAGGTCTGCCTCATAGCTTTCCATATCGTTTGTCAGATACGCTATATCGGCAAGGCTGTATAAAATATCATATTGTTCATCGCTTACATCAAGCAAAGCTGCATTATGCCACGCTAAAAGCAGATATTCATTCGACAGTTTATATTCACCTTCATATTTATACACATCTCCAATGATCCAGTCAGCTTCGGGAAAAGTCTGCCTTTGCTGAATGTACGCTACCAGGCGTGCGGCGGAATTATTGAAATATGCCAATGTTTTTTTTGTTTCATACCGATGGATTATTTCAAGAGAATCATATTCCTGCCTTTTCTCAAGAACCGGAATTATCAGAGAAAGTGAATCTGCGGCTTTTTTTACTTCTGAAGACTTGAAGGAATTCTGCAGCGTGTATATTTCCCATTTTATCTGATTCTTCCGTTCTGTTTCTGCCTGATCAGCAAGGTTTAAAGCTGTTCCGTAATTGCCTGCTCTGTAATTTTCCCGGGCATTCCGCAGCAAACGTATATCATTACCAAGATATACCGGTTTCTTCGGTCTTTCGACCGACGCCGCATAAAAGGTAATAAACGAGGACAGAATAAAAATCATCATTTTTGTTTGTATGTTTTTCATATTCAAAGGGTCTGTAATTCCTCTCTGAATACTTTATCGGCATCTTTTTCGTCAATGGTGCATACAATTTCACCCTTTTTAAAAATGATTACCTTTCCGCCTGCACCTGCTATGCCTATATCCGCGTGTTTTCCTTCCCCGGGACCATTTACAACACACCCCATGACAGCAACGGTTATATTCTTGTTCAGTGAAAGCAATTCATTCTGCCAGCGGTTCACAAAAGCATGTACGTCGAACCCCTGCCGTCCGCATCTGGGACATGATACTATTCTGACTCCTCCGCTTCTTTTTCCGCATTCATACAAAATCTCACGACCTGCTATCACTTCGTTTTCAGGAGTGGAAGAAAGGCTTACACGGATCGTAGAACCGATTCCCTCTTTGAGCAACGTGCTGAATGCCAGTGTGCTCTTTACAATTCCCGAAATAAGAGGTCCTGCTTCCGTTACACCGATATGCAGCGGTATATCATATTTTTTTGCAAACGTCTCATTTGCATCAATTGTCTCCTGTACGGAAGAAGCTTTCATGCTCACAACTACCTGATCAAAATTCAGTTCATTGAATACGGCAGCTTCACGTACAGCAGTTTCGGCAAGAGCAGCAGACCTGCCGATTGAACCTGCTTCAACCTGTGCTTCTAAATCTCTGGGAAGACTTCCTGTATTCACACCAATCCGTATAGCGACACTTTTTTCCCGGCAGGCATTTACAACGGCTTCTACATATTCTCGTTTTCCAATATTCCCCGGATTTATGCGGATAGCAGCAACATCTCCCTTGAGGCATTCAAGTGCAAGCCGGTAGTCAAAGTGTATGTCAGCAACAAGCGGCATAGTAGTTTCCGCAGCTATAGCACAAAGCGCACGGGCGCTGTCCATATCGGGCACAGCAAAACGAAGTATATCGCATCCAAGTACCTGGAGTGAATTGATCTTTTTTACAAGTTCCGTCCGCTTTTCAGTATCCGCGTCAAGTCCCGTAATTGCTTCCTTCCACATAGTCTGGACTGTAACAGGAGCATCTCCGCCAATAGCAATACGCCTCGTTTTTCCAGCGCCCCCGATATACACCGTTCTAGTCATAAATCTTCCTTTTATTATTAGTAAAAAAAGGCTCCACTATTTGCCTAGTGGAGCCGGTAATTGCAGCACCCTCATATGGATGAAAAAAAATAAACAGGGAACTCCGGCGATCCGGGATAATTCCCTTTATAAAAAATGCCACAAAAAGCATTTTTTCATTAACAGGCTATCATTGAAAAGACCATGATGAACAATGCAACTGTTTCACAGAGACCAACAACCATGATGTACTGTGCAAACCCCTTTCCTGTTTCACCAAGAGCATCTGAACCCGCTGCACCTGCCTGTCCCTGTGCAATTGCAGAAGCGCCGATAGCAAGACCTGAAGCAACGCCCAGCCCGAGAAGGAACCAGGGATCTCTCTGCGACGAAAGCATACGCTGCATAAGAAGGAATCCGTAAATAGTCTGTGTAAGCGGAGCGCCTGCAAAGACTGTAAGAATAAACGGAGCCGGCTTATTATTCACATAACAACGCTTCCATGCACCTATGGCTCCCTGTCCTGCAATACCAAGACCAAAGGCCGAGCCGATAGCGGCAAGCCCCATAACTACACCTGCAC
>DCFS01000172.1 GCA_002319875.1 Treponema sp. UBA1798
CGGCATGCTCGGAAGCGAACTTGTCCGGCAGCTTGAAAAAGCGGGGTTGCCGTACGCCTGTACCGGACACGAGACAGATATTACCGATCCGGCTGCGCTGGATGTATACACGGAAAAGCTTGCAGACGAAGGACGCGGACCGGAATGGATCGTCAACTGTTCGGCGTATACGGCTGTCGACAGGGCTGAAGACGAAAAAGAACAGGCACGGGCAGTTAACGCCGAAGGCGTACGTAACCTTGCGCGCACAGCAAAAAAAATTGGTTCCCGCTTTATCCATATATCGACCGATTATGTTTTTGCCGGTACGGCCGGCATGCCTTATACGGAAGATATGCCTGCAGGGCCGCAAAGCGTGTACGGATCGACAAAACTTGACGGAGAACGCGCTGCCCTTTGTATACTGCCGCAGGCCGCATGGATATTGCGCGCGTCGTGGCTGTACGGATTCGACGGGAAAAACTTTGTCTATACTATGATACGTCTGATGAACAGCAGGCCGTTTATCAGCGTGGTGAACGACCAGCACGGAACCCCGACATGCTGCACTACGCTCGCGTCCGCGATAGTGTCCGTCATCCGGAGTGCGGTACACCCTGCGACAGCCATACCACCGGGTATATACCACTGCACCGACCGTGGGGAAACGACATGGTTCGATTTTGCGCGTGCCATATATGAAACCGGTACCGTACACGGCGTTATTACACACGGATGCAGCATACAGCCATGCACGACAGCTGAATATCCGGTAAGGGCAAAACGGCCGGCCTATTCCGTCCTGAATACGGCGAAACTGTCGCTCGCACTGAAACGAGCGGCTATGCCCGCCCTCCCTGCTTCATGGAAAAAAACGCTTGAATTATTCATGAATGACGAGCGCGTAAAAAACAGTCCATTTATACGGTAAATACTATGAAAGATTCTTTCGATTATCATTCATTCTGTCCGTTCCGTGTATGTCCGCTCGGAGCGCATATTGACCATCAGGCGGGTCCTGTTACCGGATTCGCGCTGGACAGCGGCATAACCTTCGACTATTCGGCTACAGATGACGGTTCCATAGACGTCATTTCACGTAATTATTCCGGCAGTGCCACAGGGAACATCTGCGACAGTTATGAACGAAAATACACATGGGCAGACTTTCTGTTTGGGGCTGTAAAAACACTGCAGCTCCAGTATACCGTCACTCATGGCATTACCGGAGTCGTGTCAGGGAGTCTGACAGGCGGCGGACTTTCGTCTTCCGCTGCAGTAATCCTCACTTACCTCATCGCACTAAGCCGCGCAAACAGTATTACCCTCACCTCCCCCGAACTTATCAAACTGGCCGTATATGAAGAACGCAACTATATCGGCGTAAATGTAGGAACGCTGGACCAGAGCTGCGAAGTATATTGCAGGAAAAACAGTCTCCTGTATCTTGATACGCTTGACGGTAGCGCAAAACTGCTGCCTGTCCCGGAGGGTATGAAGCAGTTTGAAATCGCTATTATTTTCAGCGGAGCAGAACGGAGTCTTGCAGGTTCTGCATACAATACGAGAGTTGACGAATGTAAAGCAGCCTCGTATGCTTTAAAGGACCTTGCAGGACTCGAGTACGGAAGGTATGCCGATACGCGCCTCAGGGATGTTCCGTTCGGTGTATACCTTGAAAACCGCGACAGACTTCCGCCGCACTGGAAGAAGCGTGCCGACCATTTTTACGGAGAGTCGGAACGCGTCAGAAAGGGAATAGAAGCCTGGCAGGCAGGAAATCTTGAAGCGTTCGGCCGCCTTGTATTCGAATCGGGAGCATCTTCCATAAACTGTTACGAAACAGGATCAGAAGAATTGAAGGCTCTCCAGACAATCATGGAGGAAACACCCGGTATTTACGGCGGAAGGTTCAGCGGCGCCGGGTTCAATGGTTGTGCAATGGCACTTGTAGATCCGGACCGCAAAGATGACATTACCGCATCAGTAACAGAGCGTTATAAAAAAGCATTTCCGGCTCATGCAGAAAATTTTTTTATAACATACTGCCGGACCGCAGACGGCATCGAATGTATTTGACGGAAACGACATTTGTCTTGCGTTCCAGTCTCCGCTATGCTATCTTATTAATAGATGAATAATTTCAGGGAGGTACATAATGGCAGGAAAAGTTATAGCCGGCAACAGACTGGTTTACACCGGCGAGGATGCAGGAAAAATATTTGACCGGATATTGCATACTCCTAAAACATCTTCAAGTGAACTGAAAAAAGAAGCCCGGAAAGTAGCCCGGTCGATTTCAGACTTTTATAAAAAAAATGGAAAATAAAGAAAAGACAGCGAAGCAGGATGGATCTCTTTTCTCTTTCGAATGAATCATATATCTATGAACATCTACTCAGACTTGATACAAATATAAGTGGAATCAGTCTATTTACCTTTTCTCCAAATGGACAGGGGCTTGAAAATTATATCAGAAATATATCCTGCCAAAATGAACGCAACAATCTCGACAGAACATATCTTGTACGCGACAGAAAATCCGGAGAAATAGCCGCCTATTTTTCTTTAAGAGCCGGTTCTATCGTATTGCAAAAACTGAAACAGGTGAATGGAATATTCTGATAAATCCGGAACATCCGCAGGCAAAAGCAGTTTCGCTGTCGGATGTTGAACCCTTCCGGTTCGATTCGAGGATTTTATCCCACCGGTAAACCGGTGACGGAGTCAAACATATATGAAAAGTATTATTCTTGCTGCCGGGTATGCCACCCGGCTGTATCCTCTGACGATGAACTTTCCCAAACCGCTGCTCGACGTTCAGGGAAAAACCATTCTTGACCGGCTGTTGGCAAATCTCAACGGGGTGCCCGGTATCGATGAGCATATTGTGGTGAGCAACCATAAATTCATCACCCATTTTGAGGGGTGGAAAAAAATGTGTAATAAAAGCGGTTGCTACAACGGGAAAGTGTCAGTACTCGACGACGGTTCCACCGACAACGACAACCGTCTCGGCGCTGTAAAGGATATTGTATTTGCCATCCGGGAACGGCAGATACGGGACGATATTCTTGTTGTCGCAGGCGATAACATACTTGATTTTCCACTCACCTCTTTCGTCGAATATCAGCACCGGAAGGGAGCCGCAGCGATCATGCGGCACGAAGAACAGGATACCGCAAAACTGCAGAAGACAGGGGTAATTGAAATCGGAGCGGACGACAGGGTTCTTTCCATGCAGGAAAAACCGCTGCAGCCGAAAAGCCGATGGGCAGTCCCTCCGTTTTACATCTATCCTGCAGACCAGCTGGAAGAGCTTTCCCGCGGCATAGAAGCAGGCTGCTTTACCGACGCACCCGGAGACTTTATAGCCTGGTACTGCGCAAGTCATCCGGTATATGCATGGCTTATGACGGGAAAACGCTACGACGTGGGCGATCTTGACAGTTACCGGGCAGTACAGAAGACAAGGCTGTAAGAATGCTTACAGGAAGTTAACCATGTCCGGCCGGATGCTATACACTTTTAAAATGCATAGCATCCGGAAAAACAGGGAATCGCTCCGTTCTGGACAAAACAACAGTCTCCGGCTATGATACCGGGAACACAGCGGTTAAATTAAAAAGACAGGGACAGGAATTTATATGAAAATAGCAGTTGCCGGAACCGGTTACGTCGGCCTTTCCATCGCAGTTCTGCTCGCGCAGCACAATGAAGTACATGCGGTTGATCTGGTTCAGGAAAAAACAGATCTTATTAATAAACGGAAATCACCCATTGCGGATAAGGAACTGGAAGCGTATCTTGCACATAGGCCGCTGAATCTGACGGCGACAACAGATGCAGAGGCAGCCTACAAAGGGTCTGATTTTGTTGTCATTTCCACTCCGACAAATTACGATCCTGAAAAAAACTACTTCGATACTTCGTCCGTAGAAGCTGTCATTGAGCTCGTAAAAAAGACGGCTCCTGATGCAGTGATCGTCATCAAATCAACGGTTCCGGTCGGATATACGGAAAAAATCCGTGCCGACAGAGGGGTTCCTCAGATTCTTTTTTCGCCTGAGTTTCTCCGCGAAGGGCATGCACTGTATGACAATCTCTACCCTTCCCGCATCGTCGTCGGCTATCCGGTTGAAGACGAAGGCATGAAAGTAAAGGCAGAACAGTTTGCCACTCTGCTGAAACAGGGCGCTCTCAAACAGGACATACCGGTTTTACATCCGCATCTGACGGAGGCTGAGGCTGTCAAACTGTTTGCAAATACGTATCTGGCGCTCAGGGTTGCGTATTTCAACGAACTCGACACCTATGCCGAAATACGGGGGCTTAATACAAAACAAATTATCGAAGGCGTATGCCTTGATCCGAGAATCGGTACACAGTATAACAATCCTTCATTCGGTTACGGCGGTTACTGTCTGCCCAAGGATACTAAGCAGCTGCTTGCCAATTATAAAGATGTTCCCAGTAATATTATAGGTGCAATCGTCGACGCGAACCGGACACGTAAGGACTTCATTGCCGACCAGATTATCGCCAGACACCCGAAGACTGTCGGCGTATACCGGCTGACCATGAAAGCCGGCTCGGATAATTACCGGCAGTCTTCCATACAAGGCGTGATGAAGCGGATCAAGGCAAAGGGAATTCCCGTTGTAGTATACGAACCCACTATGAAGGAAACAGATTTTTTCAACTCCCCTGTTATCCGGAACTTGAAGGAATTCAAGAATCTGTGCGACGTGATCATCGCAAACCGGTATACCGACGATCTGAAAGATATTATGGACAAAGTATACACGAGAGATCTGTACTTCAGGGACTGAACAAGGCCGAGAGGTCAAGCGACAGTTCCGTCCGTACATATTTACAAAAAAAGTATTTCCCTTATAATAGGCAGAGTGTGGGAAACGCAATGCGCCGTACCGGCATTCTTAAATTTTACTTGTGATAATGGTATATATGAAAAAAACAATAATCCGAATGGCTACTGTTGCAGCTGTATCAGCAGCCATAATTTCCGCAGCAGGAGCGCAGGAAGCGCTTAAAAGTACGGAAGAAGAATACTATGATTTTCTTGCACTGCAGGGACTGGTAACGCGCCCTACCCTCAATTACCGTACACTGAGCGATTCGGAATGGGAACTGTCAGAAGATGCTGCACAGGACAGTAGAAATGTCTGGAAAGCCAACAGCCTCGGGACGAAAAAAAAGCTTTCCGATCATATTTCATTTAAAGCATACGGACCGGAATGGTACAATTCATACAATACAGCAGAGCCATATGGACAAAATGACGGTGCGCTCTGGCAGGGGAAAGGTTATAATTCGAGCCTGACGGCAGGTGTACGGCTGGAAGGATATGGTTTTGAGGTGACACTCAAACCGCAGCTGAGTTTCAGTCAGAATCTCGACTACGACTATATCACTTCGGGATACGACAGCAAATATGCATATGTATGGAGTTACAGCCAGAATGTTGGAGCCGACGCCCCTCAACGTTTTGGAGACGAGTCATTTGCAACGTTCGACTGGGGTGATACGGAAATACGATATACGTGGAAAACGATCACAATGGGAGTCGGTACTCAGGCTGTCTGGCTTGGACCTGCGTGGCTCAATCCGATACTGAGTTCGAACAATGCCGCTACATATCCGAAATTCGACTTTGGAATACGAAAAACAGCGCTGACAATTCCAGGAATCAACTGGTATGCAGGAGATATCGAAGGACGAGTGTGGACTGGTTACCTCAGTGAATCAGACTATTTTGACAGCGACGATTCAAACAATCACAATATGCTGAACGCGTTATCGTTAAGCTATGCTCCTTCATTTCTACCGGGGCTTACGCTCGGAATAAACAGGGTTTTCCTGACAAAATGGGAGACTGAAAACCTGAAATATATTGGCAGGCTGTTTACACTTTCGACAAGCAATACGATAGAGGATCAGAAAGCATCTTTTACGGCAGACTGGCTTTTCCCGCAGGTTGGGTTTGAAGTATACGGTGAAGTGGGTGTTGACGATTTTGGTAG
This sequence comes from Treponema sp. UBA1798, assembly GCA_002319875.1. GTDB lineage: Bacteria > Spirochaetota > Spirochaetia > Treponematales > Treponemataceae > Treponema_D. Next base: position 6,024 of record DCFS01000172.1, read on the forward strand.
ACTAGACGTAAATCTTACGCATACCATGGTATATACCGTTGGTCTAAAAAAAATGATAACTATAAATAAAATACGTAATATTTATGGAGAAATCTTATTTGAATGGAACAATACCGAAATGTCCCAAGACTTTCAGTTTACATGGCCATACAATTTCGGTTTTCACAGCGTTATTACACAGGGGTATACAAACCGGGGACAATGGCTTGGAGCAGGATCTGGATATGGCGGTAATGGACAATTCCTTGGCTTCAGACTCTATTACAAAAACGGTTTTGTTATGCCGTTTATGCAACGGTGTAGTCCTGATAACGATTATCTATATTCAAAAGCAGTGGATGCTTCAGCGACAGACGGAAGTCTCAACGAAATTTACTTTAATCGATGGAAAACAAATATAAATTATGGCTGTTCACTGTTATATTTTTTTACACCTAATCTGTCTGTAACTGGAACATTCATATATAACAAAATATATATGCCTCTCTATAACGAAGGCGATACATGGATGAGAAATTTTATAACACAGTGCAGTCTTAAATATACTTTCTAAGTAATAAATTAAAGGAGCTTCAATATTTTTATGCGCAATATTGCAGTTATATTAGCTGGTGGATGTGGTGCCAGATTTGGTGAAGAACTGCCAAAACAGTTTGCTAAAGTAGCTGGAAAAAAAATTATAGAACACACGATAGATGCATTTGAACAAAATGGGCATATTGATGAAATCGCAATTGTAAGTCATAAAGACTACATCCATTTGATTACGGAAATCTGTATCACTAACCAGTATAAAAAAGTAAAAAAAATACTGCAGGGTGGAAAACAAAGATATGAATCAAGTGTAGCAGCAATCCGTGCATATACGGACAATACAAATCTGATTTTTCATGATGCGGTACGACCTCTTGTGTCTCAACGAATAATAAATGACTGTATTGAGGCATTAAAAAAGTACAATGCTGTTGATGTAGCTGTCAAGGCGTCTGACACCATTGTTCAAGCCAAAGAGCAACTGATACAGGCGGTGCCTGACAGAGAATATCTTTACAATGGACAAACGCCGCAGGGCTTCAGCCATTCTGTGATTAAAAGAGCCTATGAGCGCGCATTGATGGATCCTGCATTTAAGACAACAGATGACTGTAATGTAGTAAAGGCATATTTGCCCGATGAACCTATATATGTAGTAGAAGGTGAACAAACAAACATAAAACTTACTTATCGGGAAGACCTTTTTCTTATTGATAAACTCTTTCAGTTAAAAACAATAAATTCAAAATACTATCAGGAAATACCAGACGTGGATTATACACATAAAGTGATAGTCATATTCGGTGGTACATCAGGAATTGGCCAGTGTATTGAAACAATATTAAAGTCAAAAAATGCGAATGTATACAGTTGCAGTAGGAAAACTGGTATAGATATAAAAGATGGCATTTGTATAAAAAATTATCTTTCACATATTTATGCAGAAAGTGGCAGAATAGACGCAGTAATCAATTCTGCTGCAGTTTTGCAAAAACAAACTCTTTTAAGCATGAGTGATGCGGAAATTACTGATGGAATAAATACAAATTATGTAGGTTCTATAAATGTTGCAAAAGCTGCCTATCCCTATTTAATGGAAACCCATGGGGCGTTATTACTTTTTACATCGAGTTCATATACCAGGGGTAGGTCATTATATTCAATATACTCATCAACAAAGGCGGCAGTAGTAAATCTTGTTCAGGCGCTAAGCGAGGAATGGCTGCCTTCACACATTCGTGTCAATTGTATTTGTCCTGAACGAACGTTAACGCCTATGCGAATTACCAACTTCGGTTTGGAAGACCCTGATACATTACTAAAACCAGAAAAAGTTGCACGCATATCTATCGCTACTTGCTTTTCAAATTTAAATGGGGAAGTTATCGATATTCATCATATGTAGAAGTCAATATTCAGATAATCTGTAAGCTTCAAAAGTATGTTTTGCCACCTGCTTTTCTACGGGTGGCAGTCTCATAAAAGCTCCATACAAATTATTTAAATATATATCATAGCGTTTTATTGATTTAAATTTCTTCCCTTCAAAACTTACATCCACAAATTCATCAAAAACATCAACAGGCAACTCTTCTTTCCGACCATAACCAAATACAGATACTGCAACAACTTTTGATTTTGAAAACTTATGAAAACGTGCCAGCCAATTTAACTGTTTTGCACAAAAGGTCTTTGGTAAAAAGTAATAGCTGAAAAACACCATATGACGCAGCATGGTTTTAAGACCATTCTCACCTTTTGCATTCTTTTTAGCAACCATTGTGTTGATACGCTTCAATATGCGCATTATGTTCCAATACAAAGAACATAAATATTTGTTATTAGGAAGTCCATCAACAGGGAATACGTCTATATTAACTCCCATATCTTTGATAGGGCGATCATAAAATTCTTCTATAATTGTTGCAGTATTAACTAACTTACCAAAAGTAAAATAGAAGTCGTTTTTTGTATTTACAGTGAACATTTTGTATATACTGCTTGGAACGGCATTTACAATATTACATAGTTTCTCATAGTCATCCCTTGGCATAAACACATCGATATCATCATCCCATGGTATATATCCTTGATGCCGAATTGCACCAAGAAGTGTTCCTCCACAAAGCGAATACCGTAGCATATGTGAACTGCATACTTCATCGAAATATCCTAATATTCCCAGCTGAATACTTTTTAATTCATCGATATTAATTTTTTCCATAATTTACCGTTTTTCTCTCTTCCCAAAATAACATTTAAAACCTAAAAAGGCAACATTTGGCTAAAGTAGATTATTATCTAGTTTAGCCAAATATAATTATTATACTCATTTTTCTATCTGGCTAAAATTCGAGTTTTCAGGATTTATCAAAGCATAGCGTCAGAATATTCACCGTAGTATTGATTTGATGTAAAAGGAAAGCCTCAATGCTGTAGAAAAAATGTCTAAACATTCCGGGAATACTTATGGCAGCATGGTAAATCAGATTGTAGTTTTTTTTCAGGATAGACCAGACATCTTTGATACAGTTTCTATTTCTCAGGAACCTGAACTGTTCTTTCGTCATAAGCCGGTTCATATTTCTTCTTGTTGCTGTACAGGGGTTCCTGCCGGATTCATACATTTATTTCAATTCCTGTTCTTTCAGGAGATAACCGGCATCAGTCACAATTGTACCTTCAAGCCCTTCGGTGCTGTCAGAGAAAGCCTTACTGTCATGTTCATTTCCCCAGCGGAAAGATATTTTCAGCAGCATTCCGTTTTTTGTGCATACGCCCCTGTAATTTAAAGTCGTAAAACCAGCCTTTAGTAGATTTTCCTCGGGATACAATCGCTTTTGCCCTCTGCGTCAATATAGACGCTATGATTTAAACGTTGGTGGAAAAAGTGATATTCTGATCTGACGGGATAAGGAAGCCGGCGGAAGGTTCTGCGACATTGTGGGGAAGCTGTTAAAAAAAGCAATGAACTCCGAAATATAGACTAACCAAAATCGATCGCCGTATAACAAAATGCGGACAGACGTCATACGTCTGGACCGCGGATAGGAGTACGGTGTTTCACGACATCCCAACGTTGCTCCTGATTCTATTGGAGGAAAAAATTGAAACAGACGAGAAGACGATTCGTAGGAATCGACCTTGGGAAACGGACGTACGAACTAAAAATAATCAATCCAAACGAAAAGGTGACTGGATGGAACGGAAAAACAACGATACAGGAAAGAAACAAACTGTATGCAAAACTTCAGTCGAACGACCGCGTTGCAATGGATGTATGTACGCTTGCATTCATAATGGCATCCGAGATGGAGAAGAAGGTACACTGTGAGGTGCGAATACTAAATGCCGGACAGCTGCCGATTATCTATCATTCTACGAAAAAAAACGACAAGGAAGATGCATTGAAGTTGGCTCGCTTAATGAAAACGCATGAAAATGAGGAACTGCTGATAATATCGCTCCCGAGCGAAAAAGAAATCAGACGGCGTAAACTGCTGGCCGAATATCGACAGCTTAAACAGCACCGGACAAAGGAATTGAACCGACTACACGCAGTATTTGTAAGTGCAGGTTACACAGAAATTGTGAAAAAAATCTTGCAACTGCAACCAGCCGTAGTGGAACAATAAAACTTCTGTGTGGATATGAACTTGAACAAGCGAAACGTATTATTGATCTTTTAAGTATAGAAGAAAAACAGATTAATGAGATTCATACTCTCATTGAAAAAGAATTAGAGGGTGATAAGGAAATAGAGCTGCTTAAGAGCGTGCCCGGAATAGGAGCTGTGACAGCAATGGCATTCTGTACATACATAGGGAATGGAAAACGTTTTACGAATGCATCACAGGTGGCGAATTGCATAGGGCTTGTTCCACGTATTGATATATCATGCAACATTCAGAGGTACGGAGGAATAACCAAACATGGCAATGCATATCTGAGGTCACTTCTGGTTATGGCATCATGGGTACTAGTGCGGTCGAGAAACGGCGGTGCTCTGCAGAAACGATATTTCTACACGACTGCGACACAGAGAAAAAACAAAAAAAAGCAATAGTGGCTACGGCAAGGAAACTTGCGGAGCTGTTATATACAATTCTCAAGACTGGCAAACGTTTTGAGGAAAGGAAATACAGAGTGGTGGAAGAGCTTGCTCAACAAGCACTCTGTGCATAGGCAGGAACAGGAGCTGTTAATTTTTAACTTGACAAAAATCATAGGAGATGTCGCATAAAATGGAGACACTTATATGAAGTATATGACAAGTTTTCGTAATGCAGTACTGAAAAAAATGTTGCCACCTGAGAACAGGAGTATTTCAGCAGAGGCAAAAGAAGTCGAAATATCAGTAATAACAATTAACAGCTGGCTGTCAAAACTCAAAGATGGTACACTTAGGCTGGAACAGGACGAAGAAAAACCTTCATCATTGAGAAATATGAGGGAAAAACTGGATATACTTCTTGAGTATCAGAAAATACCTGAAAAAAACAGCGGTGAATGGCTGAGGCAAAATGGCCTTCACAGTAAACATCTTACTCTGTTCCGACAGAAGTATACTAGACCCAGAAAATCAAACAAAGGATAGAATAAGGTGTCCAGACTATATAAAATAGCAATAAGGACAGAAATAATGGCGCGAAAACGGGAAACACGGTCGGGTGAGTTCAAGGCAAAAATAGCACTTGAAGCATTGAGGAAAGAATCAACACTGCAGGAACTGGCAGTAAAATATCAGGTACATCCCAACTAGATTCTTCAGTGGAAAAAGCAGGTGGTGGAAAATATGCAGAAACTGTTCGTCCGTCCGAATAAGAAGTCTGACGAATTACGGGCTGCAAAAGAAAAATACGATGAAGCTGCAAAAGAGCTCGGCCATAAGGACCTTGAAATCGCATTCTTAAAAAAAAGTACGTAAGCAGCCCTGCTGCGACAAATATACGGTACAGAACCGGACTTATAGAAAAGGACAACAGGCTGAGCATTGAAAATCAGAGCCGGCTCCTGGGAATCAGCAGAAGTACGGCATATTATGACAGAAGCACAGAACGGGAGGAAAAGGATATGCAGATAAAAAAGAGAATAGATACAGCGCATTGTATTTTTCCAACCTATGGAAGGCATAATATGTGGCTCACACTGAAAAACGAAACACCGGCGCTTACAGAAAAGCAGATCCGGCGGATAATGCATAAATACCGACTGTATTCGGTATATCACGGACCTGATACATCCGGACCGGCACCTGAGAATAAAATATATCCTTATCTTCTGAGAACAAAGCGGTTATGTATCCGAATCAGGTATGGGTGACGGACATAACATATGTCAAAGTCGGCAATGGAACTGTATATCTGATGGCAATAATGGATGTATGAGTTATAATCAAAAGTTGTGGATGAGTTGAAAAAGAGGTTTCAATCTGGTAAGTTTTTTCGACCAAGAACAAACAAACAGGAAGGAAACCTCTTTTATGAACCAGATTATAGCAGAAGAAACGGAGAAAGAAAACGAAAAAAAAATCTTGATCAGATAATTCGGGAAGGCGCGAGAAGGATGCCTGCAGCAACCCTTGAAGCAGAAGTCTCGGACTTTATCGAAAAATATAAGAACCGGAAAGATACAAACGGTCACCAGCTGGTGGTGAAAAACGGATATCATCCGGAAAGAAAAATACAGACAGGAATCGGTCCTGTCACAATACGGCAGCCCCGGGTAGATGACAGAAAACTGCATGGGGTGGAACGTTTTTCCAGTGAAATACTTCCGAAATTCATGAGAAAAACACCATCATTGGAAGCGGCACTTTCGGTTTTGTACCTGCAGGGAATATCTGCGAACAAATTTCCTACAGCTCTTGAGGCAATCGTCGGAAA
>DCFS01000207.1:0-1905 GCA_002319875.1 Treponema sp. UBA1798
TGCAGCCTGTCTGCCCTATAGTTCAGCTGTATGAAGCTGTTTTAAACAATTTGTAATCGATTCTCCTGCAGCATATTTTTACATTTATTGAATATAATGATTCTTTCTGTTAAAATTGCGTTATGGTAATCGCTTCAATCGACTTGAAAGACGGGCATGTCGTCCAGCTTAAAAACGGTAAGGAACTGATGCTGCAGCGTGACGATGCTGACAGATTAATAGAAGATTTTAACCGCTATGGGGAAGTCGCGGTTATTGATCTCGATGCTGCGCTGGGCCATACTGATGCCAAAGGCAATACGGTGAACACAGCTCTTTTAAAGAGCCTGCTCCGCAAAGGCAGTGTGCGTACGGGCGGCGGCATCAGGTCGGTTAAGCGGGCACGGGAACTTATTTCCCTCGGGGCTGAAAAAGTGATTATCGGATCTGCCGCGTGGAATACTCAGATGCAGGCAGGTACCTCTGTTCTGAATACGGCTTTTCTTGAAGAACTGGTTTCTGCTATAGGCCGGCAACGTATAATTATTTCCGTAGATGCCATAAACGGAAAAATCGCCGTAAAAGGATGGACAGAGACTATCGATGTTTCCCTTGTTGACGGAGCAAAGGCTGCTGAAAAATACTGCAGTGAACTTCTTTTTACCTGTGTGGAAAAGGAAGGCTGTATGCAGGGGACAGACCTCGGGCAGATACAACTTCTCCGTGCGGCCGTGAATTGCCGCGTTGTCGCAGCAGGCGGCGTTTCTTCTTTAGATGAAATAAAAAAACTTGAAAAACTCGGCTGTGATGTGCAGCTTGGTATGGCTTTGTATACCGGGAAAATTTTACTGAAAGATGCGTTTGTTTCATGCCTGAACTGGGAAAAAGCCGGGCTGATTCCGGTCATTGCGCAAAGTACTCATGGTGAAGTCCTGATGCTCGGTTACGCAAACAGTGAAGCTTTTAATAAGACATTTGATACCGGAAAACTGACATTCTGGAGCAGAACCCGTAATGTACTCTGGACAAAAGGAGAACACAGCGGCCATTATCTGCGGGTCATAAAACTTCGTGCTGACTGTGACCGCGATACTGTCCTTGCTACAGTTGTCCCTCACGGAGGTGTCTGCCATACGGGAAGTTTTACCTGTTTTGGCAGCGACCCTGATGAAAAATCCACTCTGGAACGTTTGTATGATACAATAGCAGAGAGATTTAAAAACCCTGCTCCAGGTTCTTATACTGCAACGCTCAACGATAAACGGGTTCGTGAGAAAATCGCCGAGGAGTCAGAAGAACTGTGCGAAGCGGAGGGAAAAACGGAAGCTGTCTGGGAAGCAGCAGATCTTCTGTATTTTACCAGCGTCCTTATGTATAAGGAAGGTATTACCTGGGAAGATGTAAATAATGAGCTTGACAGACGCCACAAGGAAAAATAAGTATGATACGTATACAAAAGGCATCTGAAATAGAGGATGATTTTTTTGCCGGCCGTGATTTTAGTGAATCTGCAGATACGGTACGGGAAGTTCTTGATAAAGTGCGGGGCAATGGAGATTCTGCGCTGCATGAATACAGTTCGATGTTTGACGTAGCTGCTCCTGCTGTTTTGGAAATACCTCAGCAGGAACTAAAAGTGGCTGCTGAGCGGTTGAAAAGCAGTAATCCGGATTTATACGGCGCTCTTGTTTATTCTCATGATCTTGCACTCCGTTTTGCGGAAAAGCAGAGAAAATGTTTTACCGATTTTGAAGTAGAACTGGAACCCGGGCTTTTTACCGGACAGAAAACTCTGCCGGTGGAGCGGGCCGGTGTTTATGTTCCTGCCGGCCGTTTCCCGCTGCTGTCTACGGTTATTATGACGGTAACACCTGCGGTTGCAGCCGGAGTGGGGGAAATTATTTTGTGTACGCCTCCGCGTGTTCA
>DCFS01000207.1:2223-5930 GCA_002319875.1 Treponema sp. UBA1798
GCCTTTACCGGAGGGAAACCGTATGCCGATGAAGGTATAATGGCCGCAGCATATATCTGTGGAGTAAAAAGGGTCTTTGCCTGTGGAGGTGCCCAGGCTATTGCTGCAATGGCTTTCGGAACGGAATCAATTCCCCGTGCAGATGTGATCGTAGGTCCGGGGAATAAATATGTTGCAGAAGCAAAAAAACTTGTATATGGAATTGCCGGTATCGACATGATTGCCGGTCCCACAGAAGTTTTCATCATTGCCGACGGGACTGCAGACCCTGCATGGATTGCCGCCGATCTGCTTGCCCAGGCAGAACATGATATCGTTGCCCAGGCAGTCCTTGCAACGCCGGATGAATCGCTTGCCCTCCGTGTCGCAGAAGAAATTGATAAACAACTGGCAGTTCTTCCTACCAGGGAAACTGCTGCCGCCAGTATCGGAAACTGCGGGCGTATTATTATTACGGATTCGCTTGAACAGGCAGCCTCTCTTGCAAACCGGAAAGCACCTGAGCATCTGGAACTGGCCATGACCGGGGGAACTGAGCTTGCAAAAATCGTATCGATGGTTCACAATTATGGCTCTCTGTTTATCGGTCACGGAGCGGCGGAAGTACTCGGTGATTATGCCGCCGGTTTAAATCATACGCTGCCCACGTCTGGATCAGCCCGTTTTACCGGCGGACTGAGCGTCCGCTGTTTTCTGAAGACAGTTACAACGCTCAGAACAATAGAGGGGAGTTCCGGTTTTAAGGCAAGTGCCCGTGCCGCTGTTGTTCTTGGTACTGCCGAAGGTCTTGCCGCTCATGCCCGGGCGGCAGGTATACGTTTATAACTAATTCAGGAGATTTGATTTGATAACAATCTATAAACTTGGAGAGAGTGTTCTGCGGCAGAAAGCGCTGCCTGTTACCGAAGTAAATGACGAAATCCGGGCATTGACGGAAGCTATGTTTGAAGCAATGACTTCTGCTGATGGCGTGGGGCTTGCCGGTCCGCAGGTCGGAAAACTGTTACGTCTTTTTGTTGTTATTGCAGACGATGATGTCAGACGGGTATTTATAAATCCGCAGATAGTAGCGACTTCGGCTGAAATGAGTGATTATGAGGAAGGCTGCCTGAGTATCCCGGATACGTGGGAAACAATAAAACGTCCTGCACGTGTTACGGTGCAGGCTTTGAATGAAAAAGGCCGTCCATTTACGCTCGAAGCTGATGGTTTACTGGCCCGTGTTATACAGCATGAATATGATCATCTTGACGGAATCCTGTTTATCGACCGCGGTGATACGGTTTTTGCTGAAAAGACCGTAAAAACATTTGCAAAACGTGCTGAACGTACTGCCCGGAAGCGGGAAATAAAGGAATCAAAGGCAAAAAGTATCGTTGCAAAAAAGGCTGCAAGGGAAGAAAAGTCCCGGGTGAAATAACGGTGCTCAGAATCCTGTATGCCGGAAGTCCGGAACCTTCAGCAGTTATGCTCCGCCTGCTGCTGAAGGATAAGAAATTCGTATCTGCAGACTGTCATGTCGTCGGCGTCCTTACCAACCCGGCGTCCGCTCAGGGAAGGCACAAAACTCCCGTCCCGACTCCTGTCAGTACGGTGGCCTGTGAAGCAGGAATTCCTGTTTTTACCCCGGAACATCTTGACGCTGCTTTCAGGGCGCAGCTTATTCCGCTTCAGGCGGATCTTCTGGTGTGTTTTGCATACGGCCATTTATTCGGTCCGAAATTTCTTGCAATGTTCAGTAAGGGGGCTGTGAATCTTCATCCTTCTCTTTTACCGAAATACCGGGGAGCTACGCCTGTTCCTGCCGCCATTTTGAATCGCGACAGAGAAACCGGTATAAGTATTCAGAAGATAGGGTTGGAAATGGATGCCGGTGATCTGCTTATCCAGAAAAAGATCATTCTTGACGGTACGGAAACATCGGGAGCACTGCTGGAGCGGTGTGCTTATGAAGGTTCTGTCCTTTTGTCCGATATTCTGTACAATACAGCTGAAAAGGGGATTTTACCTGATGCTGTTCCTCAGACAGGAGAACCTTCCTATACAAAAATGATTACGAAGGAAGATGGCCGTATAAAATGGGACAGATCTGCAACAGAGATTGATGCACTGATACGGGCCTATACGCCGGAACCTGGCTGCTGGACATTATACGGGGACCTCATGCTTCGCATATTAGAGGCTCATGTTATATCCGGCATGGATTTTGATGCAGTGCCCGGTACTGTTACGGATTATGACAGCAGGGAGGGTATCCTGGTTAAAACCGGTAACGGAATTCTTGCAGTAAACAGACTTCAGCTGCAGGCTAAAAAAGCAATGAAGTGTAACGATTTTATGAATGGCTGCCGTAACTTTATAGGTACCGTACTTGATTGATACTACGGACGCAGGTATTTGAGGAAAAATGCTATGGATGAGAAAAAAAACACTGATAAAAAAGGAAAACAGAACCGGTATCTATCGGATTTTATTTCGAAGATAAAACGTATCGACTGGCATAAGTATACTGACTGGCACCGGTATGTTGCATGGTTCAAAAGCGTAGACTGGCGCAGATATTTGAATTATCATACATACGTTGACTGGTTTAAGAGTATCGATTGGCGCGGTAACTGGTGCAGGACAAGAGATAAGGTAAACACAGGACTTGAAATACTTCAGGGCACGGGAAAAACACTGGTCTTTGCGGTAGTATGTGCGCTGATTCTGATGTTTGTTACCGGGATTGCCGCTTTTTTTATGGTAGTGAAGGGGCAGGAAAAAGTTATGGTTCCTGATGTGACAGGAAAGGAACTTACGGAAGCGCTTCTTGAAATGCAGGTAAAGGAATTGTATCCGAAGATACAATTGCGTTATACGGATGTATCAGGGGATGCCGGTAAAATACTTGAGCAGTCTCCCGGCGCCGGTACGATTGTCAAGGCCGGCAGGCGGATTACACTTGTCGTAAGCCGCGGCGTAGTAATCGATCACGTTGAAAACTATGTAGGAATGACGCTTGACGATGTAAAAATAAAATTGCAGACACTGTTTGCAGGATTGTCCGTTCCGCAGATTGTTCTTGCAGATCCTGTATATAAATCAGATGCAGCTCCGGCAGGTACGATCCTTGCGCAGGATCCTCCGTCAGGAACTGGAATTACAAAACCTGTAAAGGTTCAGCTTGTCGTCAGCCGCGGACCGGAATTTGAGAAAACTGATATTCCCGATTTGGTGGGAAAATCAGTTGCCGATGTGCTTAAAATCATGTCTTCCGCAAAAATTGTGTTTGATTTTACCCAGCATACAGCTGTTGAAAACGAAACGCCCGGAACGGTTGTCAGCCAGAGGCCTCTGGGCGGCAGTGAACAGGTTCCCAATTATACGCGCGTTGCTGCCGATTTTGCGATGCCTGCGGCAGGTACCGGTGATATTGTTTATGGCATATTTACGGATACGCTTACGGAATATCCTTATTCTGTTCCGGTGAAACTGGAAGAAATAAAACAGGACGGAACTTCAACAGTTATCATAAGTTTTAATCATCCGGGCGGGAACCTTTCTATTCCTTATAGTGCAACGAAAGGGTCTGCTCTTGTTTTGACCGTTGTAGACAGGATCCGCAAGCGGATCACGATCCAGTGACCGTGATTTTTGCCGGGTTTTATGCTGTTCTTATTTGTAGTGGGGATTTGATTCGTGCAGAGGGTTTAATACCCCGCCCC
>DCFS01000252.1 GCA_002319875.1 Treponema sp. UBA1798
GTACCGGCGAACGTGCGGAATGAGAAATACAGCGACAGCAATACAACAATTATAACAAGGGGGACAAGTGCGGTAAGATCTGCCAGCATGAATGACCTTGAATCATCGCTTAGTACGGGATCTCCGAAATAGCGTATTTCAAGATCATGTCCTTTTACCTCCTCTTCAGTTATTTTCTGTATTTCGTGGAGGACTGTCATCTGCTCGCCGGAAGACAGTGCATTCCCTTTATCATCCTTCGGTTGGAGCTGAATCATGATCTGTGTAGCTTTCCCGTCATCGGTAATGATAACGCGGTTATACATTTCCTGCCAGTCGACAATTTTCTGTCTGATCAGCTTCATGTCAGCACTGCTGCCCGTGTAACTGTCTCCGCCAAGCAGATCACCTGCTATGAGGCTTCCATTTTCTCCATATACATAATCGATATTTGTTAAAGAATCTATATCTTCAACATTTTTCACGCGGAGAGCTCTCTCCGATATTTTTTTGATAACTTCGATATTTTCCGGTGTTACAATGGAATCTCCATGAGTTTCAAGAGATATTCCCATCCCCATCATGCTGCCGAATGTGTCTTCTGTTTTCAGCATTGTTTTATATGACGCACTTTTGTGAGGCATATAAAGCCTGACGGTGTTTTCTATCGCCGTACCTTTGAGCTGCAATCCCAGAAATGCAGTAATTGCGAGGCTTATACCGATTATGAGCCACGGATGTTTTAACATTTTTCGTAACATAATGTGCTTTCTCCCTAATTAAGAATGTATAAAAAGACCTTGCTTTTTTTATACAAAGTGTTTAATATATTAAATGTTTAATAAAACGAACTAACATATTGAATATAGCGAGGATTGGGTTTTGTGTCAATAAAAAAAATTAACTTGAAACCGTTTTATCGCGGGGAGTTTCCGATTGGAAAAGATTGATATACAGAAGGAAAAAAACAAGGCTGTAAGCCTGTTCCACCAGTGTTCGCCCCTGTTTCTTGCAATGGGAGACTCTGTCCGCCAGCAATTGCTGCTTGATATTGCAGATGGGGACGATAAGGGTGTCAATGTTGCAACGTTGACGGGGAAAACCCGGCTTTCCCGTCCTGCAGTCTCGTATCACCTGAAGATACTGAAAGACAGCGGACTGATTACGACAGAAAAAAATGGTACCCAGGTATTTTATCATCTTCATCTGGATGAAAATTTTACAGTCATCAGAGAGCTGGTAACGACCCTCCAGAGTCTTCTTGATGCAAAGAACAGATCGGGGCCGGCCGCTTCAATCTGATTATCCTTCAGCCTGTGATTTCCTGAATGCTGCTACAGCTTGTCCGATAAACAATTCAACCGATCCTTCCGTAATAGTCCGGACAAGTCTGCATTCAATCCATGCAGCGGTGTTTTCTATGGGAATACGTACGTCTATCAGTGAGGCCTGCTGTCCCGTAATGCCAAAGCGGGCGAATTTATCCGCGTCTTCCGATGAGATGGACCCGCATTTTTCTATTACAGGATCGGACTGTTTTTCCGGCAGACAAACGGCAAAATGTCCTGAACGTTTGATATTCCGGGCTGCCTGATGTTTCGGATCGCAGGAAAATATGATTTTAGTTACCGGTTCATAATCCATCGGCATAATCCATGCAATCGGAGTAAGATCATATAAACCTTCTTTATAGCCTTTTGTAGCTATAAGTACGGCTTTTTCCGCTTCTACCATTTTGTATGCTTTTTCAAGAGGTTCTGATCTGAATACAGCTGACATTTTAATAAGATCCTCCGTGTGTCGTGAAACAGGGGCCTGCTGATTAAATCAAGATGATATATTCAGTGTTTTCCCAGATAAAATTATAACCCGTCATTCGACCGGCGACAAGATATAATCTTTTTTTTGAAAATATTGCGGATGCAATATATCTCTTTGGTTTTACTTGACAGTTTTTTTTTGCACGGCTACATTGCATCAATGCGTATATATAAAGCAGTTATTTTTGATATGGATGGCGTGATACTTGATACGGAAAGTATCTGTCGCAGGACCTGGTATATTGCGGGTGAAAAACATCATATACCTGACGACGCTGTTGAAAAAGGTTTCAGGACAACGATCGGATGTAATAAAAATGATACGAAACTGAAACTGCTTGAATTATACGGGGCGGATTTTCCGGCAGATATGTTTATGAGGGAAACATCGGAAGCTTTTCACAAAATCGAAGCTAAGGAAGGGATCCCCTTGATGCGGGGAGTCCTGGAGGCGCTTGGATATCTGAAACAGAACAACTACCGCATAGCACTTGCTTCATCGACACGCCGGGTAGTGGTAGAGCAACAACTGAAAACGGCCGGTGTCCTTCAGTATTTTGAAACGCTTACGACCGGAGACTGTGTAATACACAGCAAGCCTGATCCTGAAATTTATATGCTGGCCTGCCGCAGTCTTTCACTTTTATCCACAGATTGTGTCGCTGTAGAGGACAGTCCCAACGGTATCCGCAGTGCATATGCCGCAGGAATGAAATGTATTATGGTTCCCGACCAGGTACAGCCCGATGATGAAATAAAAAAAATGTTGTGGAAACAATGTGAGACGCTCAGTGATCTGACTCTCCTGTTGTAATATGTTGAGAAAATCATTTATTTTCTATATAATCATCTGAACAAACAGATATCTAAGGAATAATTATGCTGGATAAAATGCGTAACATCGGCATTATGGCCCATATTGATGCCGGGAAAACAACAACGACAGAGCGTATTCTGTATTACACAAAAAAAATTCACAAAATAGGTGAAATAGATGATGGCCAGGCTACGATGGATTTTATGCCGCAGGAACAGGAACGCGGCATAACGATTGGAAGTGCCGCCATTACGACAGAATGGCGCGGATACCAGATTACTATCATAGATACTCCCGGTCATGTTGATTTTACCGCAGAAGTTGAACGTTCCCTGAGAGTCCTTGACGGCGCAGTTGCTGTTATCTGTGCTGTTGACGGCGTTCAGCCGCAGACAGAAACGGTATGGAAGCAGGCTGATGAATTTCATGTGCCCCGTCTTTGCTTTATGAACAAGATGGACCGTATCGGTGCGGATTTTTTCGGTTCTCTGGAAGACGTACATACTAAATTCGGTGTACTTTGTCTGGCGCTTCAGATACCGATAGGGCAGGGACCCGCTTTTGAAGGAGTTATTGACCTCCTGCGCATGAAAGAGATCCGCTGGGATGCGGAAAGTGAAGGCGAAGAATTTACTGAAACCGAAGTTACTCCTGAACGGCTTGAAGAAGCTAAAAAATGGCGGAACAAGCTGATAGATGATGTTGCATCCAGCGATGATGAACTTGGCGAACTGTATCTTGAAGGAAAGGAACTGTCGGTCGATCAGCTGAAGGCTGCTATCAGAAAGGGGACGATAAACAGAACTTTCGTTCCGTTCGTTATGGGGTCGGCCCGTCACAACCAGGGTGTCCAGCCGCTTATCGATGCGGTCGTTGATTATCTTCCTGCTCCGGACGAAGTCCCCCC
>DCFS01000329.1:0-749 GCA_002319875.1 Treponema sp. UBA1798
TGCTTGCGGCGGGGTTGTTGATTTTGGTTTTGATCTTTTATATATAACCTGTATTCTTTTCCCGGCTTTCGAAGAAAATTTCCAAGCTACCGCAAATTTATATGAAAGAAGTCTGTTTTCAAGATGAAACAAGACTGCTTTCATCTTGAAAACAGTCTTGTTTCACTCTGCAATCAGGGTATTTTCAAGGTGAATATCATACGCTGCAGATTATCATGAATCGAAGGAATTACCCTTGACATTGTAGTCTGGCCGTCTGCATACTCGATCTATATGGTATAATATACCATAAAATACTTTCGGACAAGAATAAAAAAAAGGAGTAAGGCCGGAATGCATATTATCCAGACAATTGATCTGTTCCCGGAACTGAACCGGAAGCTGCAGGATATATTTCTAACTGCTGACAGGCAGGATTTTGATGTGCCTACACAGTTTCCCGACTGGACGGTGAAGGATATATGTGCCCATCTGCTCGATACGTCATTGAGACGGCTTTCACTTGAAAGGGACGGATATGTTCCTCGGGAAAAGATATCTGTTAATTCGTATGAACAACTTGTTCAGCATGTGACTGATCTGGCTGACAGATGGGCGTCGGCTTTTACCGGTGTCAGCCCCCAAATTCTTGTCGGAATGATTGAGAAATATCAGCATGAGCTGTATCTGTTTTTAAAAACTCTGGATCCTTTTGCCTGTTCATTTTTTCCCGTGAGCTGGGCCGGGGAAGAAAAATCATATAACTGGTT
>DCFS01000329.1:1150-4878 GCA_002319875.1 Treponema sp. UBA1798
TTCCATTACAGAAATTTCAAAAAAGAAAACGGATACGTGTTAGGCGTCCGTATAACCGGTTCTGCAGGCGGAACGTGGTACCTGGAATGGAATGACGGAATAAAATTGACGGAAAAACCTGACGGTCTGATCCGGACTGAAATTGCGATCAGTCAGGATATCGCCTGGAAAATATTTACCAGATGGACAGATAAAAGTATTTATCAGGTAACTGTCTGTGGAGATCAGGATCTGGGAAATCATATAAAAAAAATGAACTGCCTTTTGATAGCCTCGTAAACGGTATCTGTAAACAGTTTCCTTCTATGCTGGGTATTGTGAATAATGCCAGTATATACCCAAGTCCGGCTTATATGCTGCATGTATGCTGTCGCCATTCAATTGTATAAAATTGAAAATAAGCATATACTTTACTTGTATGCCAAATGGAGGTATAAAATGAATTTTTCATGTTACGATCCTGTCAGGCTTTTGTTCGGTACCGGGAAACTGAAAGAGCTGCATGCTCAAAAATTGCCGGGGAAAAAAGCACTTATTGTTATTTCGTCCGGAAAATCTATACGCGCAAATGGCTATCTTGCTGCTGTTGAACACGAACTTGAACTGGCCGGCGTGAAAAGTGTTGTTTTTGATAAGATACTTCCGAATCCTGTCAAACGGCATGTTATGGAAGGTGCTGAGTACGCACGGAAGAACGGCTGTGATTTTGTAATCGGCCTTGGCGGGGGCAGCAGCATTGATTCGGCAAAGGCAATTGCAGTTATGGCGCCTAATAAGGGTGACTACTGGGACTTCATATTCGGAGGTACAGGTAAAGAGCAGCCTGTTCCCGTACATCCTCTTCCCGTGGTCGCAATTCCTACGACGGCAGGGACAGGTACGGAATCAGATCCATGGACGGTAACGACAAACGAGGAGACGAACGAAAAAATAGGTTTCGGGTATGAAGGAACATTTCCTGTGCTTTCTGTCGTCGATCCGGAGCTTATGCTTTCTGTTCCACCTGCGCTTACCGCCTATCAGGGATTCGATGCGTTGTTTCATAGTACTGAGGGTTTCTTTGCGAAGTGTGCAACGCCGGTCAGTGAACTGTATTCTTTAAAAGCTATCCGGCTGATCGGAGAAAACCTGCCCCAGGCTGTCAGAAACGGAAAGGATCTGGTGGCCCGTGAAAATGTTGCGCTGGCAAGTACGCTGGCTGGCTATGTAGAAACATTTTCGAGCTGTACGTCGGAACATTCCCTCGAGCATGCGCTGAGCGCTTTCCATCACGAACTGCCGCACGGAGCCGGTCTGATTGCCATCAGTAAGGCTTATTACACGCATTTTGCGCGGGTTCACGCAGCCGATGCAAAGATGACGGAAATGGCAAAAGCTCTGGGTATGAAAAATGCTTCAGCCCCGGAGGACTTCGTTACCGCACTTGTAGCGCTGCAGAAAGCGTGCGGCGTGGATGGAATAAAACTGTCGGACTGGGGTGTAAAAAAAGAGCAGATCGGTACGTATGTGAAAAACGCATACAGCGCAATGGGAGGACTTTTTGATTTTGATCCGGCTCCTCTTACCGAAGCTGACAGCGCGGAAATATACAAACAGTCGTACCGGTAATGGTTTGTTCTGTGCTGATTAAAGCATTATGCCTTAATCAGCATATCCGCCTTATCTGCGTTGGTGTAATCGACTGGTCTATGAGGCGTTTTCAAAAATCAGACGGGTTTTGGAAACGCTGTTTTAATGTATTCTGTATTTTTTGTATACTTCCATGGTAATTTAGTTAGGATCCTACATTTTTTATTGACATCATAGAGTTTCTGCAGTATATTAATTATGTTAGGTACCTAAATAAATTATAAGGAGTATAGAGTATGGAAACAGACAATGCACAAAAATTATATACAGAGCTTGGACGGGTTTTCCGTCAGCTTCATCGTTTTTATCGTACAGCTCATCATAGCGGGCAGCATTTTCACGGACAGTCGCAGGTACTGCAGCTTGTAGCCGGGAATGATGGTATTATCCAGAGGGATCTTGCGGAGCAACTCGATATGAGGCCTTCTTCGCTGGCAGAACTGGTTTCGAAATTGGAACATGCCGACCTGATTATCCGTACACAGGATGAAAAAGATCAGCGGGTCATGCATATCAGCCTGACCGAAAAGGGCAAACAGTCTGCTGCCGGACTGCAGGAAGATGCGTCCAGCTTGAAAACAACTTTATTCGGCTGTTTTTCCGAAGAAGATATCAGCGATCTGCTCAGACTGACGGAAAAGCTTTCGGCACATCTGAATGAAATGGATATCAGTGTACCTGAAGATGAAATGGAGCATCATCACCGCCGCTTCGGTTGTGGGGCTGATGAAGACCGCGAACGGTGCGGATGGGGGCACGGGCATGGCAGGTTCTAAGCCTGCAGTACCGCAGAAGCGATCTGGGCGCTCATATTAATCCGGTTCCGGAAGACGCAGGTATGGGGAAATATCGTCACCTGCGCTCTGCCGGATATCAGCACCGGCTTCTGTCTGGGAGAAAGTATTACCATGAATGAAAAGGAATTATCCCTGTCAGATATGCATTATTTGATTTCAATATACCGTTTGAAACAGTACAGCGGATATGTACGCGTTACCGATGTTGCACGTGATCTTCACGTAGCAAAACCGAGTGTAACGCGTGCTGTCAGAAAATTGTCGGAATGCGGTTTTGTTGAAAAGGATTGTTTTGGTATGCTCTGTCTGACTGTTTACGGATTCAAGGCTGTCGGACGGATTTCAGAAAAAGAAACTGTAGTAAAAACGTTGCTGGACAGAATATCAGGGGCCGGATATAAATGCTCTGACGAAGAACTGCTCCGGATCGCGTGTGCAGTTAGTGACCAGACCTTCAATATAATAAAAACGGCTCAGACAATATAAAGAGCGCGCTTTAGCGCTCTTTATATGTACCGTGATTAACGCTTCTGGCAGTAATCACGGTACTTTCAGGTTTGTATGCATGCCGGTCTTGATCCAGCAAATTTTTTTCTGAAAAAAAATGAATCCTCTTTTATTTTTTACCGGAATATGGTATACTGAGTTATAGGGTTTCCTGAGCCTATGCTGCGCAGGAAATATATCTTCCATTAAATCATACTAAATGTGCCTGTCAGATCAGTTGTCAGGTACAGTCTTTGTTATGCCGCAGAATTTCTGATAAACAGTGCTTCATTGCTTTGCTTTATCTGTCTGCCGTTTGTGTATAACTCCATTTTTAACAAAACACAGAAAGGGGCTTTCTGCCGTGGACTGTGTTAGCAGGCGGAAACTGTTATTCTGCACTAATTTAACAAGTTCTAAACAGACGGATTTATGCTGGTCTGATCGCCGGAATTTTATCAGTATATTCTTATCTGTTTCTACGTTGATTCGTGCAGAGGGTTTAATACCCCGACACAGGACCGTATGAACGGTATTAAATCCCGGTGGCACAACCTTTAGAAAACAACATACCCCGCTGGGCGCAGCTGGTTGTTGATACCGGTGTAAACCGGACAGATGCGGTTCTTTTTCTGTCGTGCTATTGAGGCAGACTTAAAGTAAAAGTTTCGTTTTTATCGTCATTTTATCCAATCCTTTCAGGAGGTCTTATGAAATGTTCTACGGGAAGAACTGTTTTTACAACTGTAACAGTTCTGGTTACAGTCTGTACGGTCTGGATGCATATTACAACTATGCAAATCCAGGCTCTGATTC
>DCFS01000301.1:0-7968 GCA_002319875.1 Treponema sp. UBA1798
AGAATACGTGCAACAGAATCACCGACAGCCGGAGTCGGCGCAAGAGAAAGATCCAGTATGCCGAAACTGACACCCAGGCGTCTCGCAGCTTCAGAACCGACAAGCTGCCCCATACGGGATACTTTAAATGCCATCTTTTTGATACCGTCTGCCAGTTCATCAATCGGTCTGCCTTTATATTCTTTTGCTGCCGCTAATATGACACCGGGTCCGCTTACACCTACAGAAATAACGGCATCGCCTTCTCCTGTACCATGAAAAGCGCCAGCCATGAACGGATTATCCTCCGGAGCATTACAGAAGACTACTAATTTTGCACATCCTATACCATCTCTGTCTTTTGTAGCTTCTGCTGTTTTCTTTACAATATCTCCCATTATTTTCACGGCATCCATATTGATACCGCTCTTTGTCGTTCCAAGATTGATTGAAGCACAGACCCGGTCTGTAATTGCAAGAGCATGAGGAATAGAGTTTATAAGTGTTATATCACCGGGAGTCATGCCTTTCTGAACAAGAGCTGAAAATCCACCGACAAAATCAACATTCAGCTCCTTTGCAATCTTGTCAAGTGTTACAGCCCATTCAATATAATTGTCTTCCCCGCTCGGTTCCGCTACCAGAGAAATAGGAGTAACGGCAATACGTTTATTGATAATAGGGACTCCGAATTCGGTTTCTATCTCACGACCAACCTTCACGAGATTACCGGCATAACGCATAACCTTGTCATATATCCGCTGACGGCTTTTTTTACCATCTTCACATGCACAGTCCCGAAGAGAAATACCCATAGTAATAGCACGTACATCAAGTTTCTGCCGCATAAACATATTGACAGTCTGCTGAATCTCAACCGGAGAAAAAATCATAATAGTCCTCTAATCATTCATCATAGCGAATCTAAATGAATATTTCAAATATCCATAACCACAAATACACATCAGTTCCACCACTACTCAGGGAACTGCATCGTGACCAGCTTCTGATTACAGTAAATAGAACGATGTCCGTTAAACGCATAGGCTATGGCACATACAAGGAAAAAAAACGGCATATATGTAAAACCAAAAATTTCACAGGCAATAGTCACAGGCGTAAGAAACGTATTGGTTGCACTGCTGAATACAGCTGCATATCCCAAAGCAGCACAAAAAGTTGGCGGAAGCCCCATAAAAGGAGCCAGAGTCATACCCAAGGTTGAACCGATTACAAACAGAGGCGTCAGTTCACCTCCCTGAAAACCGGAAGAAAGACAAACAACGGTAAAGGCCATTTTTACGATCCAGTCCCAGGGATATACAGTCCCTCCGGTAAAAACCTCTTTACTCAGATTGAGACCGAGACCAGAATATCGGCCTTTAAATAAAAGAAGGGAAAAGATGCTGACTGAAGCACCGACCGCAAGTACACGGATACGTGCATCCGGAATAAACTTCGGAAATCCTGCACGAAGCGAATTGATAGATACGGCAAAGATTTGCCCCGCAATACCAAACAGAAACGCAAGGACTATGATTTTAAATGTAATAACCGGCGTAAACTGGACAGAAGCAGTCAAAACAACCGTTTCAGGTACTATTCCAAGAAATCCGGAAACCAGAGAAGCAGTTGCAGCTGCAATAACTGACGGGACAAGAGCTTCATACGTAAGTCGTCCTGCAATCAAGACCTCGAGAGAAAAAAACACAGCAGCAAGCGGCGTCCTGAAAAGTCCCCCGAATCCGCCGGCAATACCAGCAATCAGCAATATTCTGGATATCCTGTAATCATTGAACAGTTTACCGATTCTGAATCCTATTGTTGATCCGATCTGAACGGCGACCCCCTCACGTCCTGCACTCCCGCCGAAAAGATGCGTAATCCATGTTGCAATTATCGAAAAAGGAATCATACGCGCGGGAATTGTTTTTTCTTCACCGAATTCAGCAGCAAAAACCAGAGACATGCCGCGCATACTGTTTTTTCCCCATTTCTGGTACATAAAAACAATAGCATAGCCGCCAAAAGCAAGAAAGGGAATCAGCTGAAAAGGGTGGTTATAACGGAATGAAGTAATAAGCAGCAGGACACGTCCGAATAGAGCACAGATACTACCGGCAAAAAGCCCCACAACAGCAGATAATAAAAAAAGAAGCAATACATGTAATTTTCTTTTAATAAAGCAGTTCATACCAATTTTTTTATTATATAGAAAACAGTCGGTCTATGCAAATTCTTACCGTACGGGATCAGTATCCCGCACAGATTCCGTTACAAGCCACTTCCAGATTTCCCTGTCCTCCTGTCCTATACACCATAATGAAATATTTTTTATCCCCATATCGGAATACATACGGCATCTTGCTATAACCGAAACCGCATCCTCAAACCAGCAGACTACATGTACCTCAGCAGTGTACTGGAAATACGGTATGCTATCCTTACGTTCAATTTCATCGATTCTATGTTGCTGCAATATTCCGCTTACTGTAGGGTATTTCCATGCACCAGAAACTCTGGTGTTCCCCCAGCTTCTTCCATACAGCGGTA
Source organism: Treponema sp. UBA1798 (assembly GCA_002319875.1). Lineage (GTDB taxonomy): Bacteria > Spirochaetota > Spirochaetia > Treponematales > Treponemataceae > Treponema_D. The sequence continues at coordinate 2,533 of DCFS01000301.1, forward strand.
TTCCCATAATCAGTTTATCAGCAGGAATCTGCTCTTTTGCATATGCAGCTACCCTCCGGCACCAGTCCATCGACGCAACAGGCCCCGGTTCACTTCCTGACCAGTGCTCATCATAGGCCATAACAACGATACTGTCTGCGACAGAAGCAATCGCCTTATATGAGTAAATGTCATTTTCAATCATGCGGATACGGGCTGGGACGCATACGCTTAACAATTTTTTGCCAATTTTTTTCTTCAAAGCAATCAGAAACTGAAGAAAAAAAACACCATCACGCATGGGCACATATTCATAATCAATCTGAATACCGTCAAACTGACAGGCGGCAGTTGCCAATTCATCAATAAGGCTATTACGTACACTATATTCAGGATCAAGTACAAAATGAGTAAGCGAGCGGCTGCTGCATGTTGTAACCAGATATGTTGTACCTGAAAAACTGCTAAGATTTGATCTGTCAGGTATATCCGTAAGATGCCCGTAGCAGTCTACATCTGTTGCAAAATATCCGACATCAGTAAGAGGAAACCATCCCTCAAGTTGATCTTCACTTTTTTCCGGTACATATCCCAGTATTCTGGTAAAAACGACTTTCTCACCAGAAACAGAATCATTATTATCGGAATACACAGGGGCATTTTCAGGATTACTGCCCTCCGGTATTTTCCCTGAGGTTACGCAGGATATGCATAAACACGCTGCGAGAAACAATGTAATCATCAGCTCCGCCGCAAACAGCGGGGTATAGAGTTCTCTATAGGTATTGCGGTCAGGATTTATATCTCGTCTCAAAGGACGGAGTATTAAATTCTTTACACAAATAAAATAAAACATACTTCGTTTCATAAAAGGTACTGCCGCCATTATTCCCTGATAAGAATCCTGTACATTGGCTGTTCATCAGGATGAAGTTCCAGGATATGTTTTTCACACGAAAGAACTTCATCAGGATCATGTGTTACATGCAGCAAAGTTGTGGTCCCGCTTTCAGCGATTGTTTCCAGCAGATCAAGTATCTTCTGCCGGTATTCACTGTCAAGCCCATGGCAGGGTTCATCAAGAATAAGAACAGGAGGACATTTTACAGCTGCACGCAGAATAAGAACCGCACGCTGCTCTCCATAACTCAGGCTGCTAAAGGATGCCGTTTCACGACCGGCAAAGCCGCCCAGTTTCAGCCATTTCCGGGCTGAGACAACTTCTACATCGCTTTTCGGCTCATACAAACCGATCGTATCATGGATCCCTGAGATAATAACCGACTCAAGATCTGTTCCGCCAACCATGCGATATTCAACATGAAGACGATAAGATACAATTCCCAGCTTTGCCTTTACTTCCCAAATGCTTTCTCCTGAACCGCGCCGATTGCCGAATAGAGAAACATCATTACAAAAAACCTGCATATTGTCACCTGTTATCAGCTCCAGGAAAGTCGTTTTACCGGAACCATTTGGTCCGCGGATAAGCCAGTGTTCATCAGGATATAAAGCCCAGGACAAATCGGACAGAACTATGTGATCATCCCATCTGACGGTAACGTTTTTCATTCTAACCAGGGGCTGTCTGCCAGTATCTCCTGATACTGGAAAATCAGCGTTTCTTTCAACGGCTTCTGCATGAAGGTCCCTTATTTCTGCCTCAAAAGCAGAACGATCTGAATCACGGGTTTTCTCGCGCATTGTCTGCCGCTCTTCAAGAAGTTTCTCATACAGCGCTTTCTTACCGCAAAAAGAAACACCATTTGCGGTAAATTCAAGTACATGCGTTACAGATACCGGTATCTCGGTATAGCGTTCCATCCCCAGTACAATCATCGGCCATCCGGAATCATTTTTGCTCCCAGATAACTGTTTTGCCTCAATGAAATCCAAAAAATCAAGGAGAATACTACGACTCGATACATCAAGACCTGCAAACGGATCACTAAGAATAAGCAACCTTTTAGCGGAAAGGAGAGCACGGCATAACAACGTACGCCGTATTTCGCCTGTCGACATATATTTGAGTCCCCGGTCAAGGATTTTTTCTATTCCACAGAGTTTTACCTGGGGATTGGATTCCAGCCGGCTTCCATCATCATGCGTAACTTCACACAGAAAACGACGGCCTGTCCTGCCAGGGTCTACACCGCCTTCGATATAATCACTTTCATCATTACGACGTTCCTCCTCTATAAGCGCTGCAGCACGCTCAAGGGAAACCGTTTCCACTGAATTACTAAACGCAGTTGCATACAACGGCACATCGGTAGCTTCAGTAAAACAGGATTTCCATTCTCTGTCTCCTGCGCATATATCAGATTCAGGTATATTAGGAACAATATCAAAATCTCCGGCCAGGCCACGCAGGAAAGCAGATTTCCCGCCTCCATTCGGTCCGATAACAAGCCAGGCTTCTCCGGCACTCATAGTCCATGTAACTTCCGGTATAAGAACAGCATTTTTACTTTGTATACGACATTTCTGTATTGATATGAAATGTTTTTCACTGTTATCCATGTTTTTCAGTATAACACATTATAGTATAATATATAATAAGGGTTTTTTCAGAACTTATGCCGGTTTAAATAAGCTCCAGGGAAACACAAACAATGCAGATGCATCACTCTGTGCTAACAGGTTGAAAACTTTATTTTATAGTAATTCAAATAATTACGAAAAACGACCGGTACAGGCTGATTATGTCATTATCGCAATTTAATCAGCGTATATCTAATGGTTATGACGCAAACATTCCGATATACATAAAGAACGATATTTTTTGGAGGTTATTATGAAACAGCTACTGTTTTTCATTGCAGCAGTACTTATATTCCCGGTTACTGCGGTATCTGCAGATTCGCCATTTTTCAAGGTCAACGGACAGATAAAAAATTATACCAAAACCGAATATGCGATAATCCAGAAATTCGGTGATTATTTCCGAACACCTGATAAAAAATATACATGGAATCTTGATGCAAATGGCAGAGAAATGGATATGTCGGAATTCAACGGTTCCGGAACTCTGATAAATAAAATAACATATGCCTATGACGACAAAGGAAATATGACCTCTCAAATTTGTACGGATTCTGCAAATACGACCGCCTGGAAAGTAACATACACCTATGATGAAAAGGGTAACAAAATGGATGAATCCGACTATAACAAAGACGGCGTTTTATCAGGTAAATCTGTTTTCAACTATCCGGACAGTAAACAGAATGAAGAAACATATTATAATGGTACAGGTGTTTTGATCTGGAAAAATATCTCTAAATTTGATGATAACGGGCGGAAAACAGAAACCTGCCAGTACTTTGCTGACGGAACCCTTGATCAGCGGTTAACGTATGTTTATAACGATACCGGAAAGCTTGTTGAAATAGGCAGTTATGACGGCAGCGGGAATCAGACAAAACTCATACAGTATATCTTCAACAATGACGGCATCATTTCGGAAACTTCTATCGAAAATATAAAAGATAATCTCAAAACGAGAGAATTTTACAAATATGATGAAAATAAGAACCTTATAAAAATATTCACTTATAACATCTTCCATAAATTTGGTACGACAGTAAACGAATTGAACAGCATGAGCGAATATACCTATGTAAAATAAAGTCTTTCGTCAGTTCTAGAGAAGAGGTGCAAACATCCGTGCAATCCGGCCTATCATTCGCTGACGGGCCGGTATTTTTTTATACATCGGCGGAGTTATCTCCCGGCAGTCGTTTCTGGTCAGCTTGAAATCATGCTCCACTTCACGGACTACAGGATTTCCGTACATATATACGGCGCATTCGAAATGATGATACAAACTGCGGTAATCAAGGTTTATAGATCCTACAACTGCTCTCTCTCCATCAGAAACAAACATCTTTGCATGGATAAAACCGGGCATATATTCGTATACATGGACACCATTTTCAATCAGAGTCTTGATATATGTTCTACCTATACAAAAAGTTATATAGTGATCGGCTCTGGCAGGTACAAGGATAGATACTTCTACTCCCCGTTTCGCAGCAAATATAAGTGAAAATTCAAGTTCATTATCAAGAATCAGATACGGAGTCGTAATATGTACATACCATCTGGCCCTATTTAAGATATCACAGTATACCGACTCTGCAATATCTTCCATATTAAGTGCATCGTCACCATAAGGGATAATAAATCCACCTTCATGAAGATGAAACCGGTTTCCAACAGTAATCTGATCTTCTTCACAATGGACGTTGTCCGAAGCAGACAAATAAAGATTCCAGAAGTCTTCTTTTTTTTCATTCAGATTCCATATCTGCAGAAACATAGCTGTAAAATTCTTTACTGCTGTTCCCTCAACTTTAACCGCTGTATCCTTCCAGTAATTAAACCGCTTGCGTTTATTTATATATTCATCTTCAATATTTATACCACCCGTATAAGCTATACGGCCATCAATAACAAAAATCTTACGATGATCACGGTTATTCTGATGGGTTGAGAGAAGCGGCACCAGAGGCGCATATGTTTTCGCCTTTATACCCAATGTTGCAAGATATTCAGGATAACCGCTGGGAATCAGCATCATGGAACCTATTCCATCATACATAACACGTACTTCGACACCTTTTGCAGCTTTTTTTATCAGAATATCAAGGATTGTATTCCACATATACCCAAGCCCGATGATAAAATACTCTATAAAAATAAACTTCTCTGCCTTTCTAAGTTCTTTCAACATATCGGAAAAATTATCTTCCCCGCTCGGAAAATAGGCCACACGGGAATCCATATATGCAGGGAAGCCTCCTGACGTTCGAAGATAACAAGCGATATCTTTAACCTGTGGATTATGAAATAACGCATCCTGTACTTCGGGCTCAGTTTTAAGACATGATTTCATTTTTGCCGTTGTTTTATTAAGCTGTTTTTTTAATCCGATACCACCTACGTTCAATCTGAAAAACAAATAGAGCATAATACCGAATGCAGGAGCAAGTATCACAGGAATCATCCAGACAAGTTTGAATTCCGGTTTTGTGTGAAGATTTACAAGATAAATGATAAAAAGAACGCTGAGTACAGTCATGCCTCCGAAGAAATAATGTATATAGGAATTAAGTACCCGGTCCAGAAACAAAAGTAACAGAAACTGAAGACTGATGATGAACAAAATTGTCATAAAACGACCGAAAAGAAAAAATGTCAGCAATTTCCGGCGAATGGGCTTATTTTTTATAGATGTTCGCGAACCTTTTTTTACTTTTCTACGATACCGTCTGGTATTTGTCCTTAAACTATTTTCATTCATTTTTATTTTAAATCACATGCAGTTACATAATTCTGTTACTGCCAGAAGCACTTAATAATTCATTACCCGGAGATACACTGATTAAATGCTGATAACTTAATTAGCATATCTCCATCATTTTTCATAATTCTCCGAATTATGTAATTCTC
>DCFS01000301.1:8227-16805 GCA_002319875.1 Treponema sp. UBA1798
CCGAATTATGTAATTCTCCGAATTACTACAATATAATGATTTTCATATCTCCTAGAAATTTTCTTCTTTCAACTGAAAAAAACTCTGCGGATGTGCACAGACAGGGCATACTGAAGGAGCTGCTTTACCGACACAGATATGTCCGCAATTTCTGCATTGCCAGATTTTTTCGCCGTCTTTGCTGAACACACATTCCTTTTTTACATTGTCCAGCAGTTTAAGATACCGGGCTTCATGCTCCTTTTCTACAGCAGCAACACCCTCAAAAAGTTTTGCAATTGCATCGAATCCCTCTTCCTTTGCTGTTTTTGCAAATCCTACATACATATCAGTCCATTCATAGTGCTCACCGGCTGCTGCCACCTCAAGATTTTCGGCAGTCGTCCCTATCCCATTATGGAGAAGCTTGTACCATAATTTGGCATGTTCTCTTTCATTGCCAGAAGTCTCTTCAAATATCGCGGCAATCTGCTCAAAACCGTCTTTCCGTGCCTTACTTGCAAAATACGAATATTTATTCGTTGCCTGCGATTCTCCGGCAAATGCAGTTGCAAGATTTTCAGCCGTCTTCGATCCTTTCAGTTCCTTTGACATATCATACCTCCATAATTTATTTAAACACTTTATATAAGTATACGGGTCCCTCCCATAAAAAGCAATCTAAAAAAAGTTCAGAAATAGTGTAAAAATACCGATAATTTAAATCGGAAAATTATCAGTAATAGAGTCACTTCAAAAATTCGCCTGATTTTTGAAAACGACTCAATTATTATATCGTTGACATTGTATGCATTCACATCTAACATAATGTTAAAGAATTTTGAGGTAGATATATGAACAAGACTATCGGTATAAAGCTTGCAGATGGATCATTTTATCCTATTCTGGAAGAAGACCGTCCCGGAAAAAAAATACTGGATTTAACGACTGTCAAAGACAATCAGACCACAGTACAAGTTGATTTATACCGTTCAGAAACAAAGTCTATGAATGATGCCGAATATGTTGATACTCTTCAGATAGACAATCTTGCGGCACACCCGAATGGGGAACCGGATCTCTCTCTTAATGTTTTTCTTGATGAACAGAATGAACTTTCAGCAGAGATAAAAGATCCTGAATCAGGAGAACACAGCAATATTTCTATAAACCTCGTAAACCGGAGTAAATCAGAACGTGAAGAGCCGGCAAATTTTGAACTTACAGATATACCGGAAGAAAATGACAGCACAGAAGATCACGGAACGGGACTTCTTGCCGCTGCAGAAAAAAAAGCCACGGCACAGAAAAAAACTGATACCATAAATGAGCCTTTCCGTTTTGACTCTATTGAGTCAACAAACAATAGTGCTGAAAAATCAGATAAGACAGATGACAGCTTCTTTGATCTGCCAGATTTTGATACGCTTGAGACCGCACCGGTATCAACTGATATGAAAGAGATCGGCAAAAAGCAGAATGAGGCGAAAGAAGAACTGAACGAAGTGAATTTCGATATTCCGGACTTCGATGATACACAAAAAAACAGTTCCATAACGAAAAATATAAGTACCGATTTTGATACCGCGTCAGAAGGTCCTGATTTTACAGATCTATATGGAAGTAAAACGACAGACGATACTACCGGTAATAAAGAAAATCCGGAAAAAACAAAACGACATGTTATTATCTGTATTATCTGCGCTGCCGTCTGTATTATAGCAACCATACTTGTATTGTTCGTTATACCATCGCGTATTAATCTGATAAAATCGATAGGTACAAAGGAAATGGGAAAGACAACGCAACCGGTCCTGCAGACACCTTCAAAACCTCTGCCGGTTATGCCGGAACAGCAAGTACCACCGGTAGCTGCAGACCAGGAAGTACCTGCTCAGACTACTGAACCGCCGGCAAAGGAAAATGAAATTGTCGTGCCACAGACACCGGAAGTTATACCAACTGCACCGCAGCCTGCGAAGACCCAAAATGATGCTATAAAATACAAAATACACTGGGGAGATACACTGTGGGATCTGGCAGATGCTTATTACAGAAATCCGTGGAAATATCAAAAAATTGCGAAATACAATCATATAAAAGATCCGGATTATATCATTTCAGGCACTTACATTATTATTCCGGCGCAGTGAGGTTCGCGCAGGAATATTCAGCCGTGACAAAATCCATACGCATAATTCCGCTTATATTTTTCCTGTCAGGAAGCACACTTTTTTCTTCCTGTAGTAAAAAAACACCGGTGTTTCAGCGACAATATGGAGTTGATGCAGAATATTATCAGGGATTACGCAGTATTCAGGACGGTAATGAAGCGGAGGCGGAAAAGCACTTCCGTAATTGCAGCAAAAATGGCAGTAAATATACAGCAAGAAGAAGCGCGGAAGCATTAACACAACTCGGAAATGTTCAGGAACGCATTGAAGCCTGTGCAAACCTGGTAAAGACATACCATGATGAAGATGCACTTCTGCGATCTGCAGGCGAACTCACCCAGGATGGAGAATTTGCACAAGTCATTTTACAGACTGATACAATAGATATTTCTGAATACAATAATAAACTTGTCTGGTTTCGTATCAATGCAATGCAGAAAAAATCGGATACACGGCTTGCTGAGACTGTTTACCAGTGGTTTACCACCAGACCGATAAGTCCCGAGCATTATAAGTTCTATACAGAAGCCCTTGCAGGTTCTCAAAAGATATGCGATATAAACCAGCAGATCATCATAACCTTCAGGGTAGCCGCATACAGGAAAAGCTATATTTCAGCCTACAAACAACTGAGTTCGGTTATTTCAGTGATCGAAAGTGACGGTCGGTTTATTTTTACACAGCAGCTTATTTCCGATATGGGTAAGGTCTCCCTTTATGGAAGCAGTCTCTGGTCAAAAAATGCAAAATTTTTTGATGACCTTGCAGAACGTGCAGAATCATCAGGAAACCGGGAAAATGCTTTTTATTCCCGCTTCTACGCAGCTCGTCTTTATGACAAGGGTGGGTCATACTACCCGCTTGCAGCACAGAGATATACACAGGCAATGGATGATGCGCCGACAACGGATAATTTTGATAATACGCTATGGTACAGACTGAATATGGATCTCGCTGTTTCTACAGATAATGCATTATCAACACTCCAGACCTATCGCGGAAAATGGCATAATCCGGAATATTTTGCCGACTTTTTCGATACGCTTGCAGTTCTTCTTCTTTCAAACCGCGAGTGGAATGATTTTTACAGAGTATACACGATAATCGATGGTTTCGCAGACGACAGTACGGCAGCAAAATATGCTTATCTGAGCGGACGGCTTATAGAAAACAATCTTGCAGATACAGGATCCTCACCTTCGGACGCCACTAACGCTGCTCGTGCAGCTTTCACCCGCGCCCTTAACAGCGGATCTGATACATACTACAAGATTCTTGCGGCCGACCGGCTGGGGTTATCTGGCAGTGAACTTGAAAAAGTCTTCTACAATACGCAAATAACTGTTGATTTTAAGGCAGATGCAGAGGCGGAAACCTTACTGTCCGGATATGCCGTATTCGGTTTTCCACAATATATATATCCAGAATGGCAGAAAATAACGGGAAGCGGAATCTCTATCGGGCTTGACTGTTCTTCTGCTCTGGCAAATTTTTTACGTAACTGCGACGACAGTTTGCCTAATCACTACGCACAGAGCCTTCGTATCATTTCGAGAGCAGCTGCAAAAAGCGATCGAGTTCTTTCAAAAGACACTCTCGAGCTCTTTTATCCGCAAAATTTCCACAAAATGGTCGTATCTGCCTGTACACAGTTTGGACTGAAGGAATATCTCCTTTATGCTCTGATCCGCAGCGAAAGTCTCTTCGATCCAGACATAGAAAGTTATGTCGGCGCTGCCGGTCTGACACAGTTGATGGAATCAACGGCTGGAGATATAGCAAAAAAACTAAAAATGTCCGATTATAATCTTAATGATCCGGAAACAAATATTAAATTTGGGGCATACTATCTCTGCAGCCTTATACAAAGACTTGATAATTCGGATATTCTGGCACTGCTTGCTTATAACAGCGGAATAACACGGGTCAGAAGCTGGGTCAGCGATTCCCGACTGGAACTAGGTTCGAAATCAAAACTTCCGATGGATCTTTTCCTTGAAACGATACCCTTTGCAGAAACCAGAGAATACGGAAGAAAAACAGTTTCTGCAGCAGTTATGTATGGATGGCTGTATTATGATGCACCTCCAAATGCTGTAATCAGTGAAATACTTGAATAAATAAGCAGCGTCAGTTCCTGCCTGCTGCTACCAGATAAAGTCCGGTTTATATTGCTGCAGACGATAAAACATGCTATAAATTGCGCTGATAATTTAAGGAACTATATGAAATATATAAAACAGTTCGGCATAATACTGATAGTATCCTTTCTGGGTGAACTATTATGCCGGATAATACCCCTGCCGATTCCGGCAAGTATCTATGGCCTCATTATTATGTTCACAGTCTTACAAATCAGGTTATTTCCGGTTTCTGCAGTCAGGGATACGAGTAAATTTCTTATTGAAATCATGCCACTCATGTTTATTCCTGCAGCTGCAGGCCTTTTGAAACTATGGGAAATAGTCAAACCATTACTGTTACCGTATATGATAATAACGGTTATATCGACAGTTCTCGTAATGGCTGTTGCTGGACAGATCACACAGACAGTTATTAATTATGATGCCAATAACAAACAAAAGAAAAAAAAAGATGAAATTCATCAATGATTCATTATTCTTCGGTATGACTATCAGTATCATTGCATACGGATTGGGAATCCTGCTGTATAAAAGGACGAAACTTCCAGTCTGCAATCCGCTGCTCATTTCTATTATTATTACAATACTGGTACTAAAAATTTCACATACAGAATACAGCTGCTATTTAAAGAGCGTCTCATATCTAAGCTATCTCCTTACCCCCGCGACAGTGTGTCTGGCAGTCCCATTGTATGAGCAAATCGGATTGCTCATACATAACTGGAAAGCAGTGACCGCCGGTATCCTTTCAGGAGTACTTACAAGCCTCTGCTGCATTTTCACTCTGGCTGTTGTTTTCAGGTTGGAACATAAAGAATACGTTACATTATTACCAAAATCGATTACGACGGCAATCGGCATAGGTGTTTCAGAAAAACTTGGAGGATATATTTCATTAACAGCTGCAGTTATTATTATTACCGGAATACTTGGTAACATATTTGCAGAAACAGCCTGCCGGATTTTTCACATAACTGATCCAATTGCAAAAGGTATTGCGATTGGTACAGCTTCCCATGCGGTAGGAACAGCAAAGGCTATGGAAATGGGAGAAATAGAAGGAGCCATGAGCAGTCTGTCAATTGTTGTTGCAGGTATTCTTACTGTAATTGGAGCATCTGTTTTTGCACAATTTATAAAATAAAATGCTGTAATTACCGGCAGACAACCAGGGATCGCATATATGTTCCGGATATGCTTTATATCCTGTCAACATTAATCAGCGTTTCCCTAGTCAAAATGTTTTTTTTTGTGTATGTTTAAGTAACATGTATATAAGGTTACAGGAGTGTCTATGAGCGATACAAAAACGAACCCGATCGAAGCAACCGTAAAAGAGGCTCTCGAGATGTTCCGTCCTCAGCTTCAGGCAGATGGGGGCGATATGGAATTTATATCAATCGACGACCAGAATCGCGTTCATCTCCGTCTTACAGGATCATGCGGCAGCTGTCCAATGGCAACGATGACCTTAAAAATGGGTATAGAGCGTTATCTCAAAGATGCTGTTCCCGAGGTAACGGAAGTTATACAGGAACTATAAAATTTCAGGAGTTTTTATGACAATTGCAAAAAACAAAATGGTATCTATCAACTATACGTTAACAGATACTGAAGGAAATATTATTGATTCTTCCAAAAATGAAGGACCTCTGGAATATCTTCATGGTAATGGCAATCTGATTCCGGGATTGGAAGCACAACTTGAAGGAAAATCGGCAGGAGATACATTTTCAGCTGTAATTGCTCCCCAAGATGCTTACGGTGAGTATAACGAAAAACTGATTATGGAAGTCCCTCGTTCACAATTCGATTCAAGTATGCCGATTGAAATCGGTATGAAGTTTCAGGCAGACACTTCCGGCGGGCAGACAATCGTAAAAGTAACGAAAATCACCGATGACACCATAACGATAGACGGAAATCATGATCTTGCCGGAAAAACACTGCATTTCGATATAAACGTGATAAATGTACGGGATGCAACACCGGAAGAAATGGCACCACACTCCTGCTGTTCCGGAGGCTGCAACAGTTGCGGAAGCGGATGCGGTGAGTCAGAAGAAGAGTGCTGCGGAGGTTGCTGTCATTGATGGTGCAGGACATAACCATCAGACAGATTTATCAGTCGAGTTTATAACAGTGAGTATCCGTTCGGTATTTTTCCGGACGGAGTCATATTCCAGAGAAACAATAAAATCAGCGATATCTTTGTATTTTGAGGCACGATCAACATAAAAACGGTGAAAAATAGAGACTATTTCTTTTTCCGTATGAGGATTTTCTTTCGCTATATACACGGGCAAATTACTGTAAGAACCATCGCTGTTATATACGGCTTCTTGTACTATACGGTCTGAAGTGTTTTTTTCGCCGGCATCCAGAAAAACAAATATTCCGGCAGTATGTAACACCTTAAGAGCATCACGGTTATTGCAGATACCGCCGCCGGTCGCTATGATGCACGGCTCAGACTGAGCTTCCGCAGCAAGCCTGCTGCAGACTTCTGTTTCTGCCGATCTGAAAACATCTTCCCCTTCCATCCGGTAAATTTCACGAACCTTCCTGCCTGTCTGTTTTTCTATTTCATCGTCAGTATCAAAAAAACGGCATCTGAAAATAAGGGCAAGCCTGCGCCCGTGAGTCGTCTTTCCGCAATGTTTTATACCGCACAGTATGATAGTATTTTCCAGATTTTTTTGCACAACTTTTACCTGTACACTATTGAAGCTGTATATCAGCGCCAGCTGACTTCATCAAATCATAAAAACCAGGAAAGGACACATCTGCACATTCGGCATACTGTACCGTCATCCTGCCATCTGCAAAAAATCCGCATACGGTCATTGCCATTGCAATACGGTGATCCTGCCGGCTGTCAATAATTTCACCATGAAGCCTCTTTCCTCCACGGATTATCATCGAATCATCGGTAATACGTATATCTGCTCCGCATTTTGAAAGTTCTTCGCACATAACCGCCACTCTGTCGCTTTCCTTGATACGGACATGAGCCAGCGTAGTAAAACGGGTTTCCCCCCCCGCATAGGAGGCGGCAACGGCAAGTACCGGTAATGCATCTGGTATATCATTCATGTTTATTTCTATATTACTATTTAGAGATTTGCCGCCATGAACGATCAAACGGCCGGCTATCGTATCCTTAACAATATCTGCACCCATGGAAATCAGAATATCAACCACACGTTTATCACCCTGAGGATCGTTGAAGTTTAACCCGTTGATTACAATATCGCTATCCGTACATACAGCCGCAACAAGCGGAAAAGCGACAGCGGACCAGTCGCTTGAAACCCATGTTTCTGCAGCTTTATATTTCTGCCCACCTGCTACATAATAGAATCTGTGGTTATCAGATATTCCCGCGATTACTCCATATTTCTTCATCCAGTCAATTGTCATCTGTATGTAGGACTCTTCTCTCGGGTCAGCGACTTCAATTTCAACAGTTTCACCGGACGGAATAAGGGCTGCAGGAACAAGAATGCCTGAAACATGTTGGGAATTATAGCCGGGCAGATGGCATTTTCCCCCGTGCAATTTTCCTCCGATTACAACAGGAGGACAGTCACAACCTTTTCTTGTAATAAAATATACTGCTCCCAATTCAGCAAGGGCGTCCAGTTCTGGCCGTACCGGGCGACGCCGTATCTGTTCATCGCCAGTAATAACAGCATAGCCATCCAGCAAAGAACAAATACCGGAAACAAAGCTGGTCGTTGTACCGGAGTTTACCGTATCAATTATATTTTCTGGAACAGATGGAATTCCACCACACCCCTGTACAATCCACGCACTATCATTTTTAACTATTTTTGCCCCCAACAGTTCAGCTGCACGATAAGCGCTCTGTCCGTCATTACCGTATTGGGGATTATGTATCACAGACTTTCCTTCCGCCAGCAAAGCCATCAAAACTGCACGAATAGTTTGACTTTTTGACCCGGGAACAGTAAACTCTCCCTGCAAAGCACTTTTTCCAGAAACAGCATACATAAAATCCTCCAGAGTCTTCAGAAGACGTACCAGTAAAATCATGAAGAGATAACGGCCAGAACTTCTATTTAAATCTTTCATAGAATAAAATATCTGCCGATATTTTTCAATTGCAAAAACAGCCTGGATACGATATTCTCAGGTTATGACGATCTATGCCCCCCTGTTACTTTGCTTTATTCTATTCATAACAGTTTTTATTATTCTGTCACTACTGGTACCAGGAATAAAATTGAGACAGGAATTATGGGCATCCTTACTCGG
>DCFS01000301.1:17125-23883 GCA_002319875.1 Treponema sp. UBA1798
GTGATGATAACAGCTCTTATATTCAATGGTCTTGTAGAAGAAACTCTGAAAATGTTTTTGATGCTGCTTCTGCCGTCAAAAAAAGTAACCCTGCAGATTTTTCTTGCGGCCTCTATGCTTTGTGGTCTTTCGCTGGGAAGTTTTGAATCTGTAATCTATTTACTCAGGCATCTGCAGGCAACCGGTACTGAAGGAACGACATCTACTTATCATTTAATACTTGTACGCATGTTTACGTCTGTAGTTATCCACTCGCTGTGTGCAGGACTGTCAGGTTTGTATATCTGGTCATTCCACCGCAGAAAAACAGCAGTACTACCCTTCATATATGCCATTATACTTCACGGTCTTTATAATTTTTTTTCAGGATTCTCTTCAGGGTATCGGTATTTTGCCATAGCAGTCATATTGTTCGCAGCAGCGCAATGCAGAATCTGGTATATAAAACAAAAAAATTCATTACATTCCGTTTCCATATCTCTTGACAATATCCGGCATAAACGCTAATATGGCAGAACATTACGACGCAGGGTAGAGCAGTTGGCAGCTCGTCGGGCTCATAACCCGGAGGCCGTAGGTTCAAGTCCTACCCCTGCTAACCAAAAAGACACTCTTTTACAGAGTGTCTTTTTTTTGTCTTTTTCTTACCATATATAGAATTATAATTTTCGCTTTTATCATGCTTGACTCTTTTTTGCTTCTGTTTTACTATTTTGTGCAGACTATGTGCAGGTATAGTGCAGGCTTTCTAAACTTACTACCAGAGAATTTATGAGCGTAAAAATCAGAGAAAAAAACGGAATTATATATCCGGATATCATACAAAACAGAATCCACCATTGGTAATCTTTACATTTACACACCCCCGCCGCTGCCAGGCAAAAAAGGGACGTTTATCACCTTGCCGAAATTATCCGGTCAAAATGAGAAATGCAGCTGGTTTCCGGAGAATGGGGTCTGCTCGATCAAATCAACGGAAAAAGACACTCATACAATACGCGTCAGAACTTGCAGAAACCTCAACAGGCGGAGAACTCGGAGCCGAAGTCAAACGGGCCTTTCTCTTTGACTGCTACGCAGGCTTGCGCATATCCGATATAAAATCCCTCACATAGGGCGATATCGAGAACCGTCCGACAGATAAAAAAATCCGCACGGGATCCTGGAAAAAACAGGTCAAAACAAGTAAATATGTATATATTCCGTTACATAACACGGTCTGGGAAATTATTGATACCGGAAAAGTACACTTCCCTATCGAACCAATATTTCCCAAACAGGCGACGACAGGAACATCAATGAACTAATCACCAAACAAAAAGATACAGCATTTTTTGAAAACAAACTACTGATTTTATTACAGCGAACGATCTCATGCTGGAAATGATGCAGTGGGTAATGGATACGTTTATGGGAATTGCGGTCATCCCATAAAACGGACGCAGGCTGAAATCTGAATATCCAGTACAAATATGCAGTACAGGCTGAATAAAAAGACAGAAGAAGCTCATCGGTAGTGGAAATTTTTCTACGCACAGATTCATATATATGGCTTATAACAAGTTACTTACTTGCATATCAGGAAGACAGGCAAGACGAAAGATATTACACAAACTCTGATTCAATTCAGTCTCAGAGAGAACTTCTTTTTAAGCAGCATGATGGATTTCTCTGGCCTTTTCCAGATGAAATTGTGAACTTTGTTCTATAATTATCCGATGAACTGGCAAAAAAGGAATCAAAATGATAGTATCAGAAATCTTATGCACTTTTTCCTGATCAAATTCAGATTATGCTATATCAGTTTCCAAATCATTTTTACGTGGCCCTGTGTACTGGCCAGAGAAAATAAATAGAAGTCAACACGTAGAATAAGGTGTAGAAGCTGCCTATAATAAAGAGTCTGCATGAATGACCGAACGGGAAAAACGAAAAAACACGATAAGACGAGTTCAAGACGAAGGTTACACTTTAAGCGATGAGGAAGAGAGAAATCAGCCACTGCACAAAACATGAAAAGCCCTACCGATATGAAAATACAGATGAACGTAATAGTAGCAACCTTTTTTTATAGAACTGAAAGGAAGGCAGGAAAACCGCAATGGAATTCAGTAAAAAAATAAAGCAATTGAGATCTCAGCAGAATATCACACAGGAAGAGCTGGCTGAAAAACTTTTTGTCTCGAGGGTTACCGTTTCCAAATGGGAAAGCGGCCGCGGGTATCCTAACATTGATTCATTAAAACTTATGGCAAAGATTTTTTATACCTCTATTGATGATTTACTTTCCGGTGACGAACTGGTAATGCTGGCAGAGCATCAACAGGAAACGGCCGTACAGAGAATGCAGTCCCTGCTGTTTGGAATTGCAGATGTACTGACGCTTCTTTCTCTGCTGATACCCCTTTACACTAATTATTATGCAACTCATATTGACGCTGTTATTTTGTCAAAACTGGCAAATGACAGTTATATAATCGCCGTACATTATATAACTGTCATTTTTACAATCATATTCGGAATAGTGGAACTGGTTTTGCAGAATTGCCAGAACAAAACATGGCTACGCATAAAAACACCTTTCTCTTTATGCATAACAATCGGCGCAATAATCCTGGCTATTATTACGCGGCAGCTATATGCCAGCTTGCTGTATCTTTCTTTTCTGCTGCTGAAAGGTTTTTTCTGTATAAAATCACGATGATACGAAAAGTATCTCTCTTGTAAATACAAGTTTGTAGTCTTTCTTTTTATCTCATGGTCTACTGTTGCACATGGAGAATTTTATGCGCAACAAAATCTATGTGCCAGCAGTTATTGCTGTTCTTTGTGTTTCATCTTTGTTTGCAAACGATGGTATTTCCAATCTTAAAAACAAACAAGTGAACGATCAGAGTATTTTTCAACTTTCACCTGCAATTGACGGTCCACTTTTAGGTGGTATCGCAGTTCTTAATGGTTCTGTTCTTTATCTTGATAAGATAAAAGAAATAAACAGAATGGAATTTGACGGAGATGATTTCTGTTCATCGGAAGTAAATGGGTTTGACCGTATGGCCCTGTGTCCATATTCCAAAGGCCTTGATGTGATCGGAGATGGACTTATGATAACATCCTGTTTAACTCCGGGATTTTTGCTTTTGGGTACAGGAAACTCCGGTATGTCTTTATCCACATCAGAAAAAATTACCATCGGAACCATGTATACAGAAACAATGCTTCTGGCTTATGGTTTAAAAGAACTGGGAAAACTTTGTGTAAATCGTCCCAGACCGTATATGTACGATTCTGATTATCCAACATCCGCTATTGATGACGGAGATTGGTGTAAATCGTTCCCATCTGGACATACAACACTTGCATTTGCAGGTGCAACTTTTACAAGCTATGTTTTTTTCACCATGTTCCCAGATTCAGCTATGAAAGTTCCGGTAATTACCGCATCTTATTCTCTTGCTCTGGCAACGGCCATATTCCGGGTTGCAAGCGGAAATCATTTTATGACTGATGCGCTAGCAGGCGCAGCCATCGGAACGGTTTGTGGCTTTGTCGTTCCATATATCCATACACGTATGTTTAATTTCCATAAAAGTGATACAAAAACAGCAGAAAAAGTATCATTTGCACTTATACCGTGGCAAATGAGCGTCTGTCTTCATTTTTAATACAGGGGAAGAAAAATATGTATAAAAAAAATGCAGAAAATTATATTATTTCAACAATCCTGTTTTTAAGCTTTATTGTATTTACGTTTCTGATCAAAACAGTAGACGTTCAATCAATAGGCCCCAATAACTCATCTGTAGGCTTAGCATCAGCAAATGAATGTATACGCAATATTGTGGACTATAATTTCCTTTGGTATACCATAACAGATTGGTTGGGGATAACTGCAATTCTAACAGCTTTCTCTTTTACAGTCCTAGGATTGTGCCAGTGCATTCATCGTAAAAGCCTTAAAAAAGTTGATTCAGACATTTTACTGCTCGGGTTATTTTATTTCTCAATAATTACCTGTTATAGTTTCTTTGAAAAAGTCATTATCAATTACAGTCCAGTTTTAATGAATGGCTGTTTAAAAGTGTCATATCCTTCCAGCCATACAATGATTGTTGTGTGTATTATGGGGACCGCAATGATACAATTCAAATACAGGCTTAAAAATAAGATTTTATTACAGATTATAGAAATATTCTCTGCTTTAATTATTCTGGTTACCGTTACAGGCAGAATTATTTCTGGCGTCCACTGGTTTACGGATATTGTCGGAGGTCTTTTACTTGCTTTATCATTGACAGGTTTTTATTATTCAGGATTTAAACAACTTGCCAAAAATCAAGACGTAAGATAAGTTACACAATATATAAAATAAATGTATTGTGTATCGAAAATGACGAATAACAGCTTCGCCATTGATAATTTTTGTCTCGTTTTGTGTTGTCTTTTCACTCTTTTACACACAAAACGAGACAACCGGCTAAAACTGGACACTTTTATATGGTAAACGTATGCTATCTCAATAAAAGGAAAGGATAATGCAAATATCAGAACGTTGTTATGCAATAACAGGACTATATTTTACACCTCCATGGGCATTAAACTCAGGATTTATAATCGGACATAATATTACAATGATTATTGATACTGGTGGATGCGTTTCTTCAGCAAGAACAATTCTGGGATATGCAAAAGCTGCGAAACCTGGTAATAAAATCATAGTAGTAAATACTGAGAAACATCTGGATCATATCGGCGGAAATTGTTTGTTCTATGATAATGGAATTGATATATATGGACATAAAGAAATAAATAGGAATCAAAAAGAATTTGATGAAATGATGCTGGAAGAAAATCAAAAAATGACAGAAGCAGAAAGAAAAAAACATCAGGAAGAGACAATTCCATTTAAGGGTTCAAGAATAGTAAATCCCAATATTAAAATAGAAAATGATCAGGAGATAGAATTAGGAGGTAATAAAATAGAAATATTTATCACGCCAGGTCACACAGATACAAACATCTCAGTATACGTACCGGAAGATAAAGTTATATTCACGGGTGATTGTATTGTAAATGGATATTATCCAAATATAAGTGAAGGCAATATAAATAAATGGAATCGCTCACTTGATAGAATAATGAGCCTTGATCCGGAAATTATTGTACCGGGACATGGCGATGTTATATTTGGTTCAACGGAAGTCGGAAAAATAATAGAATCGGTAAGGACGTTTATTAATGGAAGGAACTAAGTGCTAACGAAACTGTAGAAAAAGTCAATATATAAAGCAGTATATTGACTTTCCGGAAGACCTGATCTGGAATAAACGCGTTTATTTATTATACAGTATCATAAGAAATTTCTACAATAAACAGAAAAAAGTAGCTCATCTTATAATGAAAATCACTGAGACTGCAGTAAGGCCACCCAGAAAATACCTGACAAATCTTTGTTTTTTCTCATTTTTCATCCAGCCGTTTAAGAAAGAACCAAAACAGGCCCAAAGAGAAATAGAAGAAAACGTAACCAGTATATAGATAGCAGAAATTACTAATATTGAAGGAATGTATAGCACACCTTTTAGAGAATACACCGATATTGTCGTTACAGCCATAATATACGCCTTGGGATTAATATACTGCAAAACCATACCCTGCATCAGGGATAAAGGTTTATCTGATGAAGAGCTTTCTTTTTTTGATAAAGAAAAAAAGGTTATTCTTATTGCCAAATAAAAAATGTACATAGTTCCAATGATCTTCAACACCGTATGCAATAAAGGAAATTCTTCAAACAGAAAAACAAGTCCTACTGCACATAATATGAGCTGGCTCAGCATACCAAGCAGCATTCCTACAATAAGTATCAATGTCCTTTTATAACCAAATCTGGCTCCGGAAGCGGTAAGTAACATATTGTTAGGCCCGGGAGTCACAGCCATTGTAAAAACAAACAGAATTACCGGTAAAACTATAGATTTCATAGAAGCTCCTTACTGAGGAACTACTATACCTGAGTATTATATTGCATAACAGATACAGATATTTGACTTTTGTTACATAACAGATTACGCTTCTGTTATGGCCGATATAACCTTTATTTATGAAAAAATTGTAAACGATATTTCAAATCAACTTATTGAAGGAAAGCCTGCAGGCAGAGAAAAGTTACCCTCTCTCAGAATACTAAGTGCCCGATACGGTTGTTCCGTATCAGTAGTAATGCAGGCTTACAGCATTCTGCAAGCACAGGGAAAAATCTACAGCATTGAAAAAGCAGGGTTCTATGCAGCAACACCAGCAGTCGCTCCGCTGCCGGCTCCGGAAAAAGACCATTTTTCTTTAAAATCAAGAGAGGCTACATCAGTCAGCATTTTTAACAGAATTGTCGAGGCCAGCAACGACCACACAATAGTTCCCCTTGGAGCAGGAATACCGGACAGCAGTTATCTGCCCCTTGTAGCATTAAAAAATGAAATTACCGGAACACTGAAAGAAGACTATTCCATCCTTACAGAGTACAGTGCCGAACTCGGTACAGAAGAATTACGCTGCGAAATTCAAAAACGTATGCTCCTCAGGGGAGTAAAAACCGCACCGGAAGATATACTGCTTACAAACGGGTGCACAGAGGCATTATCTTTAGCAATTCAAAGCTGCTCTTCTCCCGGTGATATCATTGCGCTTGAAAGTCCCGTATTTCTCGGAACTATTCAGATGCTGAAAACATTGAAGCGAAGAATACTGACTATTCCCAC
>DCFS01000079.1:0-202 GCA_002319875.1 Treponema sp. UBA1798
ATAGTTTTACAAAAGGACTGCGGCAAGCTTTTTTACAGATGCGCACCATTTCCCGAATGTGAACCCGGTGTCTCGTTCCCTTGATAAACCAGCAGGAACGTATGCCTGAAGACCGTATTTAAAAAAACTGGTAAGTTGGCCTTCACCAAGTTGAAAACAACCACAGAATGAGGCATTCTGTGGTTTAATGAGCTTACAGTTT
>DCFS01000079.1:495-3414 GCA_002319875.1 Treponema sp. UBA1798
TTTCGATCTGTTTTTTCTCCCATTCAGGCCCTAAAAATGAACCTGCCATAAAAACCCGTACAGCCAGCATTACAAGTCCGATGCCCCATCCGATGGCAGGCCAGATAACCCAGAGTCTGTGCGGGGTTACGACAAGGTTCACTATCAGCAGCATTCCGATAACACAGATATAGGATATCAATTGTTTGTAAAACCTTTTTTCCCGCTTTACCTGCTCAAATGCCCATCTTTCTTCTTTTGAAGCAGTGCTTTCTTCCATCGTATACTCCTTTTGAATTTCACTGACATCCATATCAAAAACGGCAGCAAGACTTTTGAGTGTTTCAAGACCAGGGTTTTCGCCATTTTCAATTCTTTGAATTGTTCTGATACTTAACCCGCTGAATTCAGCAAGCTCAGCCTGCGACCATCCTTTCTGAAGTCTGAGTTTTTTGATGATAAACATAAAATGCCTCCTGCGCTTTTATTGAAAATATACTACATCAATCGTGTTCATAAAACGACAGTTTTATGACTGTCATGAATATGGCATGTTTTTGCACTGTGTCTGTCAAACAGCAGAGCCTGCATTCTTTGTATGGTCGATTCCTGAAGAGCGGGATTAAGAGCAGAATAAAGATTACTTTATGACTTATTCTAATACTCTTTTACAGTCCGCAATATAACCGAAAAGTAGCAAGTTAAATAAATTCTAACTGGACCCTTCGTGCTGGTAGAGATATAATATTCAGAACATCTTATGGAAGTAATTAAATGAATAAAAAGCGATTGGGAATACTCGCCGGCATGGGGCCAAGATCAACAGCCCCCTTTCTTGAGTCGGTTTATGACGAATGTCAGCATCAGTATAATGCAGTAAATGATATAGATTATCCGGAGATTGTTATTTATTCCTGGCCAACGCCATTCTATGTAAACCGGACAGTTGACGATGCTGCATTATCAGCTGCACTAAAACGGGGATTAATTGAACTCAGTAAAACGAATGTCGCTGTAATTGCAATGCCGTGTAATACTGCGCATAAATATTTCAGAGAGCTTGAAAAATGTGTAGCTGTAAAACTTCTTAATATAATTGATATCGCAACAAGCAGAATAGATAAATTTTCAAAAAAAGTTGCAGTATTTGGAACAGAATCCACAATGGACATGGGAATTTATCAGGATTCAGTGCGGAAACAGGGCAAGGAATTCTGCTATGATAAAGAATGGCAGGAAGAAATTAACCAACTAATAGTAAGAATTAAAAATAAAGATGATTATGAGAAAATAAGAGCCGAATATCAAAAACTTGAAAACAGGATAGCAAAAGCAGATGTAGATACAGTAATTTTTGCCTGTACTGATTTAGCTGTTATTTTAAATGAAGATAGAAATGTAAAAGTGATAGACTCATCAAAAGAACTTGCCAGAGAATTGATTAAAGAATATTTAACATAAGTCGTAATGTGTTGCAATATTCCAGACTGTCGGGCTGATTAACCGGTCTGCTTTATCCCGCAGAGACGGGCACATGTCACGAACAGGAGCATACACTTATGCCTCGCCGATATATGAAAAGGTGATGGCTGCATGATGGGGAATGAGCAGTGCAACTGAAATAATACGAAGCCAGTCGATGAAATAAACACGCTTACTATTGGAGTTCATTTTTTATCCTCTACGGTACAAACCTGAAATACCTTGTGCGGATTCTGATTCGTATATACACTTAGACCACGATAGACTGCAAGTGTTCTTGTGGACATCCATACCGATATCGACTATTCTAGTCGTGAAGAGTTCCTATTTTGTTTGCGGCGTGCTGCCGGTTTCCGGTATACAGCTAATCCGCATTTAGCAACAGGATGAAAAATGCCGTTAAAATCAAAAATATTATTAAGTACCAAGCATTCTGTTTTAGGAGATATTCGCATTGGTGAAAACCCGGTTATATCGGGATAGCTATAATTAATCTTCTCCCCCAAAAATTTGATAGTTAAAATCGGTAATGGATGAGGCATATATAAATGTAGTAAATAAATGGGAGAAACGGGTAAAAACATTTCATCGATAAAAATATTGAGAGATATCCGACCGGAATAGATACTAAATCGGAGAACAATGAAAAAAACAGTTATAATAATTACCATTTTGCTTGTTACGGTAGAAGTCTTCGCTTCAAATTATATAAAAAAATATTCATCATCGACATGCTGGAATTCTGAGGACGAAAATGGGAATACAATCATAAACGGAAATGTGATCGTAGAAGTAGAAATAATGGAGTTAAGAAAGGAAGAATATATAAAGGCCCATGTTTTTAAAACGATGTTACCTTTTGGACAGATTATTGAATCGGATGTAAATATGTTCTTTGATAAAGACAGATATATTTTTGATTTCATAGATAACTGGAATAACCATGATAACGGATACTTTAAATTCAATGATACAGAAGCAAGGCTTATAATAGATTGTGCAAATTTTTCAGAGGATGGTAAAAATGCAGTTCGTCTTTACGATGACAAAATAATAGAATTACATGAAACCACAGATGATATAAATTATCTGAAAAATTCAACGGGCATTCAAGAAGTAAAAGAAAAATTATATAAAATTAATATAAACTATTGGCCCAAAGATAATAGTAATTTATTAATAAATTATATTGGTTCATCAGGTGGATATTCAATTTATTCAACAATAGTAATATGGGGACAAAGCAAAAGAGCGACAAAAAGACTTGTCATATTTAATGCAGATAAAACATATTCAGGATATTATTACGGTCTACCGCCAGAAGATGCTATGGTAATAGGTACTGAAATAATATTTTCATCGATGGATAAAAAAAATAGCTATAGATTCAATCTAAACGGAACTATACCAAATAAAATATGGGTAGACGGAGAAAATTTTAGTTTACAGAAGTGAGCC
>DCFS01000079.1:3737-35846 GCA_002319875.1 Treponema sp. UBA1798
GTCTGACTTTTGAAAACGCCTCAAGTGAAAAAACATAGCAATCAGTTCAACTTTCTTTCTATGAATACAAGTGTTGTCCAAAGCTGTCCGTTGAATTTTACCGGACAGCCCTTCACATTTACTATACACCTTTCCGGTCAATCAGTGTGGCAAGATCAACCAGCCGGTTAGAAAACCCCCATTCATTGTCGTACCATGACAAAACCTTTACCATGCGCTTTCCGATAACCAGGGTTGAAAGGGCATCTACGATCGAAGAGCGGGGATCACCACGATAATCTGAAGAAACCAGAGGATCCTCGCTGTATCCGAGAATTCCGCGAAGCCGTCCTTCGGCTGCAGAACGAAACGCCTTATTTACGTCTTCAACGGTCACATCACAGGAAAGGTTGACTGTCAGATCGACAATTGATACGACGGGAACAGGAACCCGCAGGGAATATCCTGTAAGTTTTCCGTCCAGGGAGGGAATAACCCGTCCGATAGCTTTAGCAGCTCCACTCGAATACGGTACGATGGAAAGGGCAGCAGAACGTGCACCGCGCAAATTTTTTTCCGGTTGATCATGAAGCACCTGGCTGTTGGTATATGCATGAGTCGTATTCATAAGTCCCTCTTCGATACCAAATGATTCGTGAAGAACAAGGGCTACAGGAGCGAGTGCATTCGTGGTACAGGAGCCATTACTGATAATTCGATGTTTTGAAGGATCATAACTTGCATCGTTTACTCCCATTACCACAGTAATGTCGTCATCTTTTGCAGGGGCAGATATGATGACCCGTTTAGCACCGCCGGAATCAATATGAAGAACGGCAGAGGTCCGGTCCGTGAATCGTCCCGTGGATTCAATAACCACATCGACACCTGCTTCAGCCCAGGGTATCCGGGAAGGATCTTTCTCGGCAAACACTTTTACCATCCGGTCGTCAATCTTCAGTTCATCAGGACCTGCCGTTACATCGGGTCCGAAGGTTCCGAGGAGGGAATCGTGTTTGAGCAAATGGGCGAGTGTTTTGCTATCCGTCAGATCATTGACAGCTGCAATTTTTAGATCGGTACGGTTCCACGCTGCACGCAGAAAATTCCGGCCGATACGGCCAAATCCATTAATTCCGATTGTAATCATATCATTTCTCCTTACTGTCACTTATAGTATACTGACTGGACAGTCCGGCATAAATGACAATGATCGATCAAATCATGCCAAACCGAAGCCGGTAATCTGAGGGAGTTACGCCAAGATTTCGTTCGAACGCCCGCCGCAGATTCAGGGAGGTTCCCAAACCACAGACAGATGCTATCTCGTCTAACGATTCATGCCCCTGTTCCAGACGCTGACGGGCCGCTTCCAATCGTATTTCCTCAATAAATCGAGCCGGAGTACTACCTGTTTCACGGACAAAAACTCTGCAGAAGTTTCTGGGACTCATGGCCGCCTGGGCCGCCAGTTGTTCCACGCTCAAATCCTGTTCTAAATGTTCCATGGCCCATAGCTGTACCCGTCCGATCGGTGTATCGGGATCTGCCTGGGCCGCCAGGAAACGGCTGAATTGGGCTTGTCCTCCCGGACGCCGCAGGTAAAGCACTAAGTCGCGGGCAACTGCACGGGCTACTTCTGGTCCCAAATCTTCCGCGACCAGAGCCAGTGTCAGATCAAAACCGGAACTTGCTCCGGCGGAAGTCCAGACCGTTCCATCACGGACAAAAATAGAATTTCTGTCAACTTCTGTTGTCGGAGAAAGGGCTGCAAGTGTGTCCAAATGATGCCAGTGAGTTGTAGCCCGGCGACCGGCAAGCAAACCGGCACGGGCAAGAATCAGGGCACCGGCACAGATAGATACAATCCGGCGGCAATGACGGGATGCCCTCGTTATCCATTCGACAAGAACTTCATCTTCATCCGGGTCAACAACCCTGTTTGTTACTACAATAGTATCCCATGATTCCGAGGAATCGAGATCAGTAAGACAGACATCCGCAAGTAGCCGGATACCCGATCTCCCGCAGACAATTTTAGCCGGCTGTGTAGTTGCAACTGTTACAAAATAGGGAACAGCCTCAGGAGGGGACTGTAAGTTTGCCATATTCAGGATATCAGCGACACCCGTTGACTCAAAAAGGGCGCCTCCATTAGGAACTATAAGCAAAAAACGGCGTTTTTTTTCCATGTCTCAATTATATCCGGAAGTGTAAGATATTTACACAAGAAACGTTCCTCAACCGCGTATTTAATAAACAGTCAAACGGAAGTTATAATGATCTCTGTCTGCTATGGGGCAACACCATTGCTACAGTTTTTATTATTTTACTGCTCTGCCCATTTGTTCAGCTTTTTCCAGAAAATCAGTTTTCAGAATGTCACCCTTTTCTAAGACAGCAGGAGCTACAAGAATTCCTGACTCTTTCCATTTTTGGTAGCGGGCAATCATCTGATAAGTCTTTACAAGTCCCTCAAAGTCGGATTCTCCGCCCTCGCCGCATACAACCAGCATACTTTCCTGAATTAAACTTTGGTGGCCGCCAATCAGCAGCGCATACATTTTATCAAGTCCTGCTTTTAGTTGCGCAGGAAATGTAAACCAGTACATCGGTGTTACAAGTACAATCATTTCTGAATGTTCAAGTAACGGTGCAAGTTCATTAAAGTCATCACCCAAAACACACGCGCCATCTTTGGAATAACATGCATTACATGCAATGCACGGTTTTATGTTTTTGTGACCGCACTCAAATTTGGTTACTTTGTGTCCTGCTGTTTCTGCACCTTTAATAAAGGCCTCCGCAAGCAGCTCACTGTTTCCATCTTTGCGCGGACTTCCTGTCAATACTAAAATTTTTTTACTCATGAAATTATCTCCTGTTGGTTCTTTCTTAATTATACTGTAATATCTGAAGCAGATCAGCTTATTATTCGAAAAGAGCATCCGCATATTTGGATTACAATTATTTAAGTGGAAAGGTTAACGCGGGTACGGGAAAAGCAGGTTCTGAAACGATATCCGGCAGGATTGATGATTCCAGAATAAAAACAAAAATGGAAAAAAAATGGATTTTGAGAAATGTTATACTGAATCCCCAGCCATATTGATGGAAGGCGCCGTTGCAGAAAGAATAAAACATGAATTTGCAATAAAAATCAGTGATAAGATTGCACTTGCAGATCTTGTTTATAAGAAAAGCAGTACACATGCATTAACAGAAATTTATACACAGTATCTGCATATTGCGGAAAAACATCAGCTGCCGTTGATCGTAACAACACCGACAAGACGGGCAAACCGGATTCATGTTGCTGAATCCGGTTATGATGAAAAAATAATATATGAAAATGTTGCTTTTCTGAAAAAGATACAAAAAAGTGCAAAAACGGAAATGTTTACAGGCGGATTAATGGGATGTAAAGGAGACGCCTATAAAGCAACGGAAATACTGTCAGTAAAAGAAGCATATAACTTTCATAAGTGGCAGGCAGATTTATTCAGGCAGGCTGACGCAGACTTTTTATTTGCAGGCATTATGCCTGCTTTGACGGAAGCTGTGGGTATGGCGCAAGCAATGGAAAGTACGGATATGCCGTATATCATCAGTTTTATGATAAGAAAAAATGGGAAATTGATAGATGGAACAACCATTAATGATGCAATAAAGGAAATTGATTCTGCAACCTGCAGAAAACCGATATGTTACATGGCAAACTGTGTTCATCCCCTTGTTTTACGGGAAGCATTACTATATACATTTAATCAGACAGAACTTGTAAAACAAAGATTTCATGGGATACAGGCAAATACATCAGTTCTATCTCCGGAGGAATTGGATAATTCAAAAGAGTTAGTTACATCCGGCAGCATGGAGTGGGCAAATGATATGATGAAATTATCGGGTATCATAAACATTAAGATATATGGCGGGTGTTGCGGGACAGATAATTCCCATATAGAAGAAATTGCAAAACGAATAAGCTGAATTGAATATAAGAAATTCAAATGATTGAAATAAGAGCATATATTTAATTGGTAATTATACGACTGCCACATATATGATTCAGGTTCAATAGCATATACAATTCTATTCGATCCGTGTATATATACGGCTGGATATCCTGCAGCCCCAGGCGCTTCCATTCCGCACATAAAAATGCAGGCGGAGAGCATATTCATTTTTTTCGGTTCTGCACAAAAAATCGGTCGATCCACAGAACAGTGCGTTATATTCCGTATCTGCTTTTCGAACGATAAGTCTGTCTATATCTGTCAGGACTGTCAGGACGACAGGTTCGCCCTCGTGGCAGATATAGGTCCCCGCAAGTATATGTGGTTCGCTGAATTCTGATTGTCTTGGATGGAGCCATTCATGCGATTCATCGGGGCTATGTCCTGTATAGATGTTGTACATGACTTGGCACAAATTCTCTGCGTCCTGGTCACCCTCATTACATAATACAGTAAAGCTGCAGTTTTCGTTAAGCAGGAACCCTCCGTGAGAAGAAACGCCGTGGAGTCCGCCGGAATGTTCACATATGGTATGCCCCTGCCATAACCGTTTGTATAAACCGTAGCAGTACACGGGGCTGTCAGACAGTGGGAACGACAGCCCCGTCATCATTTCACAGACCGCTTCGGGAATGGACTGTATACCGTCAAGCATACCTCTGTTTGACAGACACTGGTAATAACGTGCCATATCGTGTGCTGTTGATTTTACACAGGCACAGCCGCGGAAAGGTGGCAGAATAGACCAACTGTTGTCCACAATAAAAGTTCCATTACTGTCGCGCTCCCACAAACTGGTGATGTTTCCATCAGAAGCCAATATTTTTGCCGCACTGCAGTCTTTATCAAGTACCGTTCTTTTCATTCCGAGTGGAGAAAAGACTCGATCCTCCAAGAATTGTTCGAGCGGATAACCTGCCACCTTATCTACGATATATGAAAGAACTGCATAGCCCTCGTTTGAGTAGCTCATATATTCTCCGGGCGCACCGAGTGTCGGATAAGGGCAGTGTGCAATATATGCAATGATCTGTTCTATTGTATTCATTTGATCAGGCGCTGTCTTCCGCATTTCTCTGGCAAGAAGTGTATCTCTGCCGGGGGTATTAAGTGCAATACTCCATTCCAGCGGTTCCATCGGCGGAATACCGGCAGTATGCATCGCAAGGCTGCGGAGTGTAACAGCTTCTTTAGGAGTTCCAGGAATACGGAAATCAGGAAAATAAGTGATAACAGGATCGTCAAAAGAACATTTTCTCTCGTTAGCCAGAAGAGCAAGGGCGAGCGTTACGCTAGACTTGCTCATAGAGGCTATACCCATAATGGTGTGTTCGTCGACCGGATGCTTTTCTTTGTCCCGGTACCCATAACCTTTTTCAAAGACAATACCCTCAGGACCACGAATAGAGACAGCAACTCCCGGAAGATGTTTTTCCCTGATACGGGTTTCGAGTATCGTATCAAGTAGTTTAAAATTATGTTTCAATGTACAACTCCTGTTATCATTGTTTTAATTCTGACCGGTTATTTGTTCTTGAAACATTCGGGGAAAAAGCAGGCGACAAGCCTGTCATCTACATTCCGCAGTACCGGTTCCTGATCGCCACAGATAGTCTGAGCAAACGGACACCGCGTACGGAATCTGCATCCGGAGGGAGGATTGATCGGGCTCGGAATTTCTCCCTGAAGCAGAGGCTTCGGTTTATTCCGTTTTGAAAGATCTATATCCGGTACTGCATCTATTAAAAAACGCGTGTAGGGGTGCAGCGGACGTGAATAGATATCTTCAGTCCGTCCGATTTCACATATTTTACCCAGAAACATGACGCATACTCTGTCGGAGATATAATGAACAACCCCGAGATCATGTGAAATAAAAAGATATGTCAGCCTGTTCTGCTCCTGAAGTTTACGCAGCAGGTTCAGAATCTGCGACTGAATGGATACATCTAGTGCCGATACCGGTTCATCACAGACTATAAACCTGGGATGAAGTGCAATGGCTCTGGCAATTCCGATTCGCTGCCGTTGTCCGCCGCTGAACTGATGGGGATGCCGGTTCATATATTCAGCCCTGATACCGACTGTTTTCATCAGTGAAATGACTTCGGCGCGGAGGTCTTCTTTTTTTTTAAATAGATGGTGAGTTACCAGCGGTTCTGCAATAATATCGAATACAGTCATATGCGGGTCAAGAGAGGCATACGGATCCTGGAATATAAACTGCATTTTTTTTGCAAATGAACGTTTTTGACCGGATTTGAGAGTTGCAATATCAGTTCCATCAAAACGGACAGATCCAGATGTCGGTTCGATCATCCGGATCTGAACACGGCCGAGAGTGCTTTTTCCGCAGCCGGATTCGCCGACAAGTGCAAGAGTTTCACCTTCCATGATCTTGAGACTGACATCGCTTACCGCATGTATGACATCGGTTTTTGATCCGCCGAAAAAATGGCTGGCAGAGAAATTTTTTACCAAATGACTTGCCTCTATCAGAACTTTTTCACTTTCCATGATGATCCTCCCCGTACAAAAAACATCTGACCCAATGATCATTTCTGACTTCTTTTAATTCCGGTTCTTCCTGAAAACAGCGGTCAAATGCTTTGTCGCATCGTGTACAGAAACGGCACCCCTTGGGTAGGTGTAAAAGGTTTGGTACCATGCCGCGGATATTGTACAGTATTTGTCCAGGACCTATATTCAACCGGGGAACCGAACGGATAAGGCCGTCCGTATACGGGTGCAGTGTGTTTTGAAACAGGTCGTACACATTAGAACGTTCCATTACTTTTCCTGCGTACATGACGTAGACGATATCACAGATTTCCGCCACTACGCCAAGATTATGAGTGATGAGCATGATCGACATCTTAGTTTCTTTCTGAAGATTTTTCATAAGCTGTAGAATCTGGGCTTCGATGGTTACATCAAGCGCCGTTGTCGGTTCATCTGCGATCAGTAGATCCGGTCTGCATACCATAGCCATTCCGATCATGATCCGCTGCCGCAGTCCTCCGGAAAGCTGATGTGGATAGGAATTGTAGCGGTTTGCAGCATCGGATATGCCTACCTGTGAAAATATTTCCAATACGCGTTTTTTTGCTTCTTCTTTGCTGATATTCTGGTGCAGAAGAATCGCCTCCCGCACCTGTTTTCCTACCGTAATAACGGGATTCAGTGCGGTCATCGGTTCCTGAAAGATCATGGTGATTTTATCACCGGTTATTTTTTGTAACTGGCGTTTTGACAGTGTTGTCAAGTCTTTATTTTGAAAGCGTATGTTTCCTGAAACAATGCGTCCCGGTTTTTCAACCAGCCCCATGATCGACATTGCCGTCATGCTTTTACCGCAACCTGATTCACCGACAATTCCAACCGTTTTCTGTGGCGGTATTTCCAGTGAGAC
Organism: Treponema sp. UBA1798; assembly: GCA_002319875.1. Lineage (GTDB taxonomy): Bacteria > Spirochaetota > Spirochaetia > Treponematales > Treponemataceae > Treponema_D. The sequence continues at coordinate 11,145 of DCFS01000079.1, forward strand.
ATCATCAACAGCATTGAGAATGCCTTTCCGGGTAAAAAAACTGGTTACAAGATTACTGATTTTTAAGACAGGATCTTCGGTACTTTGTACAAAATTGTTCATTTCTGTTTCCTGCTATTCTTCATTGTACGGATCAAGAACGTCTCTCAAACCGTCGCCCAGAAAGTTAAAGGCAAGTACTACAATCAGGATCGCCATTCCCGGTGCAAATATCAGCCATGGACTCTGAAAAAAATACTGCTGACCTTCCGAAATCATCAGCCCCCAGCTGGTATCCGGTGGTTGAGCTCCAACGCCCAGAAAGCTCAGACTTGCTTCAGTAAGAATTGAACCGGGTATGTTGAGTGTAAATAGGACCAGAAGTGATGACAGACAATTCGGCAGGATATGGAGGAACAGAATGATCCATGTCCGTACTCCCATAGCTTTTGCCGCTTCCACATACTCTGATTCTTTGATGGACAGCGTCTGAGATCTGATGACACGGGCAGTTCCCGCCCAGCTTATTGTACTCAATGCAATAAACAGGTTAAGCATATTCGCTCCGAGAGTGTACATGATTACCATTGCAAGAAGCAGAGAGGGGAACGCCAGTACAACATCGGCGAGACGCATTATAATAAAGTCTGTTTTTCTGCCGAAATAGCCGGAAACAAGTCCAAGTACAGCACCGATTACCATCGATATGAAAGTCGGGATCAATCCGATCTGAAGGGATATACGACCGCCATACAGAATACGTGAAAGTACATCCCGGCCGCATGCATCTGTTCCAAGCCAATGTTTCAGGGAAGGCCCCTGAAGCCGTATCCCGAGTTCTATTGTTACCGGATTATATGGTGCAATCAAATTTGCAAATATCGCAGACAGAATAAAAAGCAGGATAATACCGGCGCTGAAGACGGCAAGCTTGTTAGTTCTGCATAATTCAAGCAGTTTAGCCTTAAATCCGGCATCCTCTTCGGTCAGTTCCGCTTCATTCTGTATTTTCTGCTGTTTTTCTTCTATATCACTACTAACAGAGTCAGAAACTTTTCGGGCCAGTTTTTCAAGATTGGTCATAACAGTGTACCGCCTTTTCAGTTTACACGTATTCGTGGGTCTATGACGGAATACAGAATATCCGCAATCATGTTGCCGAATATAATGATAATAGTGGTGAATATGACGGTTCCCTGAAGGAGTGGCATGTCGCGGTTTTCAATAGCAGTGACAGAAAGACGACCGATACCGGGAATACCGAAAATCGTTTCTGTAATGACTGCCCCCGACAGCAGATTTGCAAACTGGATTGCCATGACGGTGATAACGGGCAACAGTGAGTTCTGAAGTGCATGCCGGGAAACGACAAATATTTCGCGGAGTCCCTTTGCCCGGGCAGTTCTGATATAATCGCTTTTCAGAATTCCAAGCAGGCTGGAACGGGTAAGCCTCGCGATACTGCCGGTGGAACTCCATCCTAGTACAATCGAGGGAAGAATCAGACATTTCCAGCTGTCGAACCCGGTTACCGGCAGAATCTTCTGAAAAAGGTATTGAAGAATAAGACCGATAAAGAAAACAGGCATGGATACGCCGAACAGCGCAAAGCCCATTAATAAACGGTCGGCAAGTGAATTACGCTTTACCGCAGAAAGGATACCGACCGGTATTCCGATAATCCATGATACGAGTGTTGCACAAACAGCGAGCAGAAGGGTGTTGGGAAATTCCATAAAAATCAGACTGTTTACAGGACGGTTCATTTTATAAGATTCACCCAGATCTCCATGCAGTGCACCGGCCAGATACTTATAAAATCTGACCAGAAACGGATCATCCAGATGCATATTGTGCCGCATTGTCTCAATTATATCCGGTTTGATGTGTTCATTCATCATAACGGTAACGGGATCTCCCGGGATAACGTTCAACATTACAAAAATGATGAATACAACGCCAATAAGTACCGGGATGGAGATAAGAATCCGCCTGATTATGTATTTCCCCATGTTTTCCTTCTGTTAGGGCCATGCTGATAACGTCAATGTAATATAATCAGCGTAGCTGTGTTATTTTTTGTAAAAAACGGGCAGACGTATCTGTTCAGCATCTTTCTATATGGAACAGATACGTCCGGCATAAAAGCAGCTGCCGGAATTCCCGTAATAAAACCGATAGGGGGTTATTGCATGCTGACGTTGTAGTATGACATGTCAAACCAACCGTTCCACGCTACTTTGAAATTTTTTACACGGCTGCTCACAATGAACAGTTTATTCAGCTGAAACAGCGGGAAGAACATAGCATCGTCTGTCAGGATGGTCTGTTCCGTTTTCTGATACAGTTTAATACGTACATTCTGATCGACCATCGTTCTTGCTTTTTCAAGATCTGACATAACGGTTTTGTTTGTATAGTTTACAGATCTTGCTGCAGTATTTTTTTCAGAAAAGAATGTGTACAGAAAATTGTCAGGATCGTTGTAGTCAGCAGACCATGCACCGCGGTACATGGTTATTTCATTACCTGCATGCCGTTTGGCATCATAGGTAGCCTTGTCGAGTTGTACGATTTTGACTCTTATGCCGACCTGTGCGAGCATAGACTGAACAACCTGATTCATCTGGAGTGTTTCCTGGTTGTTGTTCTGTTGGTAAATGGTCAGATCAACGCCGTTTGCGTAACCAGCGTCTGCAAGCAGTTTCTTTGCTCCTTCAGGATCATATGGAACAGCAGGAGCTTCCTTATTGTATCCGATAATTCCTTTTGGGACGATTGTATCAACAACAGTGCCTTCTCCATTATAAAGCTGATCAAGAATGGTTTTTCGGTCAATAGCCATGCGGATAGCTTTACGAACATTGATATTGTCAAGCGGTTTCAATGATTCATTGAACAGATAGTAGTAAATACCTGCAACAGATCCCCTGACAATATTATTCTTCCATTTGTCACTAGTTTTGAAATAAGAAGTCTGTGACTGGACAGATCCGCCCAGATCCAGAACATCGATTTCTCCGTTTTCGAATGCCATTTTGGCTGTATTGGCATCGGTAATAACCTTATACCGGATGCCATCAAGTTGTGCCGGGCCTTTGAAATAATCAGAATTCCGGTCAAGAACGATTTCGCTGTTGAGCGTCCATTTTTTGACAATGAACGGGCCGGTACCGGCTGTTAATGCAGGGGCGATACCAAACTGCTTCCCGGCCGCTTCGCATGCTTTTCGGTTATAGATGGATGCACCAGGAACCGAAAGGTTTGCAAGGAATGGGGCAAACGGTTTTTCAAGTGTCATCTGGACCGTATAGTTGTCGATGGCCTTGATACCGGAAACCGTTTTTGCTTTTCCGTTGTACATGGCCTCGGCACCTTTAATCAGATCGAATACATCAGTGTTGAGTGCATTGGTGGCGGGATCCATCATGCGGTTGACGGTGTAGATAACGTCGTCAGCCTTCAATTCTTCACCATTACTGAATTTTACACCCTTATGCAGGTGGAAGGTATATACCTTCCCATCAGGAGATATATCCCATGAATCTGCAAGACCCGGAACGAGTTTCGTTTCTCCGCTGGCATCCGGTTCGCATTCTACCAGCCGGTCAAAGATATTCAGTGGTATGTTATAGTAGTTTGTTGTTTTCTGTGAATCAAACGTATCCGGATTATTGTCATTCGTACCAATTGCTACCGTAAGATACTTGTCTGCTGAAGGACCCGAAGATGACTGGGAAGTATCTTTCTTTGCCGATGTAGAACCGGTTTTATTCCCTGAGCAGGCAGCCAGTGTCAGTGTAATGAGTACTGACGTCAGGACGAGCATTTCCTTTTTCATATGTAGACCTCTCCGATATGATGCATCCGCTAATGCATGTATTTAAATAAAAAAAAGCTGCGGTCACCATATCGGGCCACAGCATCTTTGCTTTTAAAACCGAACATCATTCTAATGTGAATAGAAAAAAAGTCAAGTGATTAACAGGAAAATCTGCCTGTTTTTCCTCAGGGGTTTACCCTGGTCTGGCAGTAAAAACTATGGACAGACTCTGATTCTTTGGTTATAGTTTTTTGTCCGGGTTTTCATTCTCGTAAACAGGAGCAGCGAATATGTTATTTCCAAAACCTTTGTTTCCGGGGGCCCGTGTAGCACTTATAGCCCCTGCCAGTCCGATACCTGCAGAGCGTCTTGAATCGGCCATACAGTCTGTCCGTGATCTTGGCCTTGATCCTGTTGTCTTTGACAGCTGTACGGCTGTACACGGCTATTTTTCAGGGACAGACGAACTCCGGGCTCACGATGTCAACCGGGCATTTTCAGATGATACGATTGACGGAATTCTCTGCATGAGAGGCGGATACGGTGTAATCCGTTTAATGGAGAGAATCGATTTTACCATGATTCGGCAGCATCCCAAGTTTTTTTCCGGGTACAGCGATATAACAACTCTGCATATTGCACTAAATCAGCTGTGTGGATTCGTTACGTATCATGTACCAATGCCTGGAACTGAATTATATGCCGGAGTGGATGCATATACCAGAGATCTCCTTGAAAAAATGATGTTTGGGAGATCCATTGGAGTGATCGAAAATCCGCCCGGGCTGAAGACCGGGATTCTGGTACCGGGAACCGCAAGAGGAGAACTTACCGGAGGAAATCTGTCGCTGGTGGCGTCCTCGCTTGGTACACCATTTGAAATTGATACACGCGGAAAAATTCTTTTTCTGGAAGATATCGATGAAGAACCGTATCGTATAGACCGGATGTTGATGCAGCTCATACTGGCCGGAAAAATAAAAGACTGCTCGGGACTCCTGTTAGGATACTGGACCCGAATCAGCGCTGCGAAACCGGAAGAGTCCCTTTCGCTTGAGCAGGTATTTCAGGAAATTATCGTTCCTCAAAAACGCCCGACGTTGATAAATTTTGCCTGTGGGCATGAACTGCCGACGGCCTCGCTCCCGCTGGGGCAGACTGCCGAACTGGATGTTACGGCCCATACCCTGAAATTTGTTAAAACCTGAAATATCAGGCAGCGGAAGCAACGTATTATGCGATGTCAACTCCTGCCTGCTAAGAGGATTTTCAGAAACATATCGGTAAAGTCGGAAACATACTGTCTGATATCGTAAGAACAGTTTCTCCGCGCCCATTCCATTGAACAGCCCCTGAGACACATAACAAGTTTATCGACGAGCTGCTCGGGCGTATAGTCACACCGGAATTCGCCGGTAGTCTGTCCTCGTCTGATGATTCCGGCCGGAATTGTATACAATGGACGGCTGTGTTCCCGCTCGATATCCGCTGGTGTGTCAGCAAGCGGCACTGTCGGACTGCTGATAACACCACCATACAGTGTGCCTGTATTCTGTGTATCTGTTGCAAAAGCCGCGGTAAAAAGTTTCAGATTGCCGGCTTCTGTTTTACAGTTCAGCAGCGGTACGATATCGGTAACCAAATAGATATCGATCTGTCTGAGTATACATTGAAGCAGTTCACTTTTGTCTTTAAAATAGTGATAGAACGTACCGATCGATATCTGTGCATAATCGCAGATAACACGAACTGATGCTTTTTCATAATTGGTTTCATGAATCAGTTTGATAACGCTGCTGATAATTCTGTTTTTTTTGCTGCTATATTGCCGGTTCCTAGCCAAAACGACTTACTCCATTTTCAGTAAAATTAAAATAACATATTTTACGTAACGGCTCAATAAAGATCAGGTCTTTTGATTGACAAAAACAGAACAGCGTTCTATATTTTTTATAAATAAAACATTGTTCTATTTTTGTATCATGAACGAAGACTGAAATTATTTTATGCGCATATAAAACGGGAGAGTTCTTATGGGATATGAAACACTTGCACGGGTTTCGCTTGCTAATCTGCCAACACCGCTGGAGGAATTGAAACAGCTGCGGGAAAAAATAGGCGGTCCGCGCATTTTTATAAAACGTGACGATCTTACCGGGTTGGGTCTCGGCGGTAATAAACTCCGGAAGCTGGAATTTCTGCTGGGTGATGCCCTTGCAAAAAAATGCGATACGATCATTACATCAGGAACTATTCAGACAAATCACGGCAGGCTGACAGCTGCTGCCTGTGCAAAGCTCGGTTTGACCTGCTATCTTGTCCTGACGGATGAGGATACAGGGATCTATGAAGGGAATAGGATTTTAGAATCCCTGTACGGGGCGCGACAGGTTTTCTGTGGTTTTGACCATTCCGTTGCACCTGAACTGCTTGATAAAGAAAAACTGCGGGCGGGAGATGAACGGATATCACGGCTTGTAGCGGAACTGAAAACGGAAGGTAAAAATCCATATGTCATCCCCAGAGGAGGACGTTCCCTGTTCGGAACCGCCGGTTATGTGGCGGCAATGGATGAACTAAAACTGCAACTTGACAGTTTCAGGGTACATCCTGATTATATCGTTTCTCCCTGTGCAACGAGTAGTACCATAACCGGGATTTCTCTGGGGAATAGAGTCAGCGGTATCAATGCACATGTTATCGGTGCAGTTCTTTCCCGTAGCGCTGCCGAGAACCGCAAGATGCTGATGGAAGAATTCAATCACGATGCGGAAGCAATGGGATATCCGTTCAGAATAACGAAAGGAGAAATAGATGTTCGTGAAGACTATCTTGGTCCCGGTTATGCCAGCATGACAGAAGCCGGAAAAGAAGCCATACTTCTTTTTGCACGGACAGAAGGTATTCTGCTGGATCCGGTCTACACCGGAAAAACAGCTGCAGCATATGTGGATATGGTTCACCGCGGAGAATTTAAAACGGACGATACCGTCATTCTGTTTCATACCGGCGGTACGCCGCTGTTGTTCCTGCGCTCAATGGCTGACTGGGCTAAAGAAATTGCTCTGGAGGTAAGAACATGAAGATACTTGTTATGGGACATCGTGAAGATGAAACGGTAATTTTTAAGGAAAGCAATAAAAAATACGGATTTGAGATTACTTATGTGGCTCCGAATCCGTCCGTGGAAAGTGCCGGTCTGGCCCGCGGGTACACAGCGCTGACGATGAACGGCGGCATTTTATCGGATACAGTTCTGAAGAAACTTGCGGAAAACGGTATAAAGTACCTGGCCATGCGTGCGGTTGGTACCGATAACATCGATACAGTTGCGTTGAAGCGGTATGGAATCAGAGCTGCGAACGTTAAGTCCTATTCGCCGAATGCTATTTCCGAACACACGATTTTACTGATGCTGAGCGTTTTGAGAAAGTTTAAAGAGCAGCAGCAGCGCATTGCAGCGAATAATTATCTTCTGACGAGTCTGCGGGGGAGGGAACTGCGCGATATGACAGTCGAAATTATCGGTACGGGACGTATAGGAGCTGCGGTAGCACAGAATTTGAGCGGATTCGGCTGTAAAGTTCTTGCGAACGGCCATCACCAGAATCCCGTCGTCGAACGGTATGCGGAATTTGTTCCTCTGGACCGGCTTTTTGCGGAGTCTGACATTATCACGCTGCATTGTCCTATGCGTAATGAAAATCTGCATATGATCAATGAAGATTCGATCAGCAGGATGAAACAGGGAGCCATCCTTATAAATACTGCCCGTGGTGAACTTGTTGATACGACAGCTGTCTATAAGGCATTGCAAACGGGAAAACTGGGTGGATTCGCTCTGGATGTGTACGAATATGACGAAACATTTCTGCGGAAAGACGGTAAAGGGAAGATGCCGGCTGATCCGCTGTTCGCCGGTCTTATGGCACTGCCGAATGTGGTATATACCACGCACATTGCCTTCAATACTGATCATGCACTGTTGAATATTATCGATACCTCGTTATCCAATCTGTATGAGTTTTTGACGACAGGGCAGTGTGAAAATGATATTTCCCCTGTTTGAGACAGGATGTGCGGAGAAAACAGCTTTGCTGTGACTCCTGCTTGAGATTTTGTAGGAGAGAGTATGTACGAATATAATCAAAATTTTTTTAAGGATACACAGGGATATCTTTTTGCTGTTCAGGGTGAGAAAATTGAAAAATACCGCAGAACTCATCCCAATGCCGATCTGATCAGTCTCGGAATTGGTGATGTAACGCTGCCGCTCGCACCGGTTATCGTCCAGGCTCTCGTCAAGGCTTCGGAAGATATGGGGAATGCACAGTTGTTTCACGGATACGGACCGTACGCAGGGTATGAATGGCTGCGCAGTGATATTATTGAACACGATTTTAAATCCCGTGGCGTTTCTCTGGATCTGGATGAAATATTTGTTTCTGACGGTGCGAAAAGTGATTGCGGGAATCTGTGTGAACTGTTTTCTGCCTCTAATCGGATAGCGGTATGCGATCCTACCTATCCGGCATATATCGGTGCAAATATACTGTACGGCAGGGGGGGAACGTTCGACATGCAGAAGGATGTGTGGGATGATATTGTCTATTTACCATGTACTGCAGAGAATGCATTTGTTCCTGAACTGCCGGAAAAGACGGCTGATATCATCTATCTGTGTTTTCCGAACAATCCGACCGGTGTAATGATCAGTAAGGAAAGACTGCAGCGGTGGGTAGATTATGCGGTAAAAAACAGAGCGTTGATTATCTATGATGCAGCATATGAGGCATATATTACGGATACTGATGCTGTTCATTCGGTGTATGAATGTGAGGGTGCCAAAGAATGTGCTGTTGAGATCCGTAGTTATTCAAAGGTAGCAGGTTTTACCGGAATGCGCATGGGGTATATTGTTATTCCGAAAACGGTCAGAAACGAACAGGGGAGTCTGAATGCGCTCTGGGGCCGGCGGCTCGGTGTGAAATATAATGGAGCTCCGTATGTGATCCAGCGCGCGGCTCAGGCTGTTTATTCTTCTGAAGGGCATAATCAGGTTATGGAACAGATTGCATACTATATGAATAACGTCCGGTATATTGTGCAGGAGTTAAAAAAACTGGGCTACACAGTGTATGGGGGTAAAAATTCACCGTATGCGTGGCTGCAGACGCCGCACGGAATGAGCAGCTGGGACTTTTTTGATTATCTGCTCGATAAAGCACATGTCATAGGAACTCCCGGTTCCGGGTTCGGACCATCCGGCCGCGGCTATTTCCGGCTGACCGGTTTTGGTTCGTATGAGAATACGGTAAAGGCAGTTGACCGCATCAGAAAATATATCGGTTAAAAGCTGACGGCATGATACATAATTAACCAGTGTGTTATCAGTCCGATTTTAAGAGTATCGACATACTGTGGAATTAAGTAAGACTGTTCAGCTCTTCCATTGTATAATCTGCAACTTTGATATTCTGCCGCCCAAGAGAGGCAAGTAATTCATAACAACCGGAGATGTCTGCTAATTTTTTGATGTCCATATTAGGACCCGTTACTTCTGCATAATGGTATTTCTGCAAAACTTTTTCCGGTATGTCAGTCACATCAATAGTGGTCATTCCGAGCGATATTTTACCGACAATCCAAGCCGGATATCCGCCGATCCACATATAAGCTCCAACATGAGTACTGTCCGTTTCGCTCAGTGAACGAAGATACCCATCCTTATAGCCGATATGTGCCAAGGCTATCTTTATATCACGTTTGGCTGTATATGATCCGCCGTAACCAACAGTCTGTCCTTTTTTTACGGATTTTATCTGTGATATTTTGGTATAGATTTCAATAGCTCCTTTTGCTGAAGAATCAACCGGATGATCCCTGTTCGGAGCTCCTCCTACCAGGCCGATTCCGATGCGAACCATATCGAAGTTAAAGGTACTGTTGTCCAGCAGGATCGTACTGTCTGTACAGGCAAACGAGACCGGATGCTTCGGAAGTTTTGCGAGGTATCCCTGTAGTACTTTCAGCTGCTCGTAACAATGTACCGGATTATCGCCTTTGATATCATAGAAATGACTCATGTACAGTTCCACATCAAAGTATGAAGTCAATTCTCCATACTGGCTGCTCAATTGATCAACTTCCTCATCCAGCAGCCCTATTCTGTTCATGTGAGTATCCAGATGGATAACGGCACTTTGTCTGCCTGCGGTTTTGCAGTGTACATTCCATCGTTTAATCTGTTCGATACAGTTCAGGCAGGGAGTAATATGATATCGTGAAAAGTATAATTCTTCCCCCTCAAGCAGACCCGCCATTGCATATATTTTTGCGTCATGGAATGGAAGAATTTTACGTAGTTCGATACCCTCACACACCTCTTCAATAAAGAAATGCCTGCAACCAGTTTCATATAGAGCAGGTCCTATTAGTTCCATCCTCGCACCATGCACATTACCTTTTAAAACAGCGGCACAAATGGTATTTGTTTTGCTTACTTTTTGCCGGAAGAGTTCATAGTTATGAACAACGGCAGGTACATCAACGATTCTGACAATCGGATATGCTCCAAATGCTTTCAGCGGTATAGTTCGAAAAAAATCCACAGTAATCACCTGATCCTTTTTATATGAGAACACAGGGGAAATGCGCTTAGCCTTACTCTGTGTTTTCTTCAATTATTGACACCGGGTAATGCGGTGAGTTTCAGATCTCAGATCAAATTCAGTTATATGAATCTGAGGCAAACCGGTATGCATCATACCATAAAATGAGGTAGAACAGAACCCCTGTTTATGTTCGACGGACAGCGCTTAGCGCCGCTAAAATTCATTCACAAAAAAGAATTTTTCATTTTAGAAAATAAACATTTGCGATTTCTGTATATAATTGTTTAGAACTGTAGAAAGAAGGGAACGGCTTGAAAAAAAATATTGGAGATGGCACCGCTACCGCGGCGCAGGAGCTTTTAGATGACAGGATTGAGACAAAACTGTTTTACTGGTCGAGTGATAATACCCGAAAATATAGGGGGTATAAAAATGAAACAGTACAGCAAAGATTTCAGGGAACAGGCACTGGAATTGTCTGATGAAATCGGATTGAAAAAAGCATCAGAACAGCTGGGCGTTGTTTACGGAACACTCTCCGACTGGCGCAAGAGCAGGACAGAAAGCGGCCTCGCTGATCCTGCTGAGCCGGTATATATCCAGACTGTATGGGGGTCCGGTTATCGGTTTGCTGTCTGCTGATACCTGTTGTCTGGGAGATCTGAACGGGACATGTGGTTTGATTATTGGTTTATTTATTGATTTCAGTACCAATATCTCTGTCGTGCTTCATGACAAGTATCAATATCGGTCCTGGCAATCCGGAAACAAGATTCTGCGGTTCCCGATCAATATTTTCTTCATTCCAGTAACGATTCCATCCCAACGCCATTCCTTCATCAACAAGCATATGCCGCCGTTCAACGGCTGCCGAATTACTGACGACAATATCGATAGAATTATCACCATCTACAAGGTTTCCTGTGATATCAAAATGGTACGGTGCCCATATACGGGTATCAACAAACTCACCATTAACAGAAACCTCGGCACTGAAATGCACTTTTCCAAGATCCAGAATGTACCGGCAGGATGGTTCCTTTTTCAGTTTCAGAGTAGTGACATATTCGCCATATCCGGAAAACCAATCCAGCCCCTTTGCCCGCCAGTCTCCAAGGATAGCGTTGTGAAAATCAACAATTACTGCAATCGGAGAACGTAAGCCATCCTGCAGAGACTCAGCCCGTAAAAAAATCTGGAATAAGTGGGTACGATCATCGTTTTCCACATGCAGAACGGGTTCCTGAAAAGAAACTTTCCGTCCGTCCAGCAGAAAACTGCACACACTGTCCGTATCAGGTTTTTGAATGGCTACAGATCCCGCAGGAATAGTCACCGTATATGAAATATTCTGGGGAAACATAACAGAGTTGCCCCAAAGTGGCAGCTGCCCCCACGGCAATAACGGCGGCCTTCCGCGTTCCCATGCATATATCCATGTATCAGCTGGGCAAACAGCAGCCTGAGTTCGTGCCGTTTCAGGGTCAATACTGACAGCCTCTTTTTCCCCGCAGTCTGCCAGGATGTTCCACCCGTCCCTGTATTTCCCGTTTACAATCCAGCTCCTATCAGATATGATACTAACCGTATCCGTATTGGTTTGTATTTCTCCTTCAACGAGCAATGAAGTCAATCGTTCTGCAGGGAGCTGTTCTGCCTCTGAATAATTTGGTTCCATCATCGGAGTATCATTTTCAACGGATATTGCAAGAAGATTTTTCCCCTTCTGTGTATATGAAAGAATATTCCATGTATCAGGAGTGTGGTTGCCTGTTCCAACCTGTTTTCCATTCAGATACAGCGTATATTTTTTTTCTGCCGCTATGCACAACCGTGCATTTAATGCATTATCAGAAATATCAAAGCTTTTTCGGAAATATAATGTATGTATTCCAAGATCCTCAGTCCACCCGGGACGTCTGGTAATCCAGAATGCCGTCCATGGCGAAAGATATCTTCCGCAGAAACCGCTTTCTTGTGTTCGGTTCTGAATTCGAATCGTTTCAGGATGCGTTCCGGATCCTGTTTCACTTGTAAAAACTGCCAGTGGAATTTTCAGTTTTGTTAATTGTCTGGAAAAATCAGTCTGATATTTATACGAATCATCCAGAGGCTTGAACTTCCAGTTACCGCTCAATTGCAAAACAGCAGTTGTACGCATGAGGGAACTGACCAATACAGGTTGTTCTTTATTTCTGAATATGAGGAAACAGGCCTCATCCTCAGTCAGATGCAGGCGTATCCGGCTTCCCTGCTGCTGCCGTTCAACGGAAATCTGTTCTGTCTTCCCTGTTTCAGGATTTAAACGTGAAACACTTCCCTGACACCGGAACCAGACCGTAACATTTCTCTCCTGATTTCTACCATTTACAACCATATAGTAATCCGTATCACCGAATATCCTGTGATTGCTGTAAAAGTCTCCGGTATCGTCTTCAAGAACTTTTATGTCGGGAACATACGATTGCGCCAACAGTGCCGGGATTTTTTCCGAGGTGCATACAACGCATCCTGGGATTTTTAGCAGTTCACTTTGTTTTTTCTCATTTTCAAGCGGATAACAAATTATCCTGCCCCCTTCATGCGAAAATACTGTCAGCGTTTTTATAACTGTAGCATCAGGTATAAATGAAGACGGAAAAATTAACACACGAAAAGCTTCTGCTCCTATCTGTAAAGCGCCTTCCTTTACATCCGCATTACAAAGACTTTCCCAGTCGAACATGTCCGTATCCATTTGGTGTTCCAGTAAAGCTGTCAGCAGAGAATCGAATATATGACTTAAAGTTATTCCATTCTGATTGGGATTGCCAGTTTCTGTTTCTCTGTATAATTCCCGGATCGGATAAAATAAACCGATATCAACAACAGGCCTCCCCTGGCTATTCATATAACTGATGCGCCGGATATAGTCGCTGAATTTTTTGAAATATTTCCAGTAAGGATTCTGATAAAAGAAACTGGCTGGCCAATCCCCCTGGGATCCCTGGTGTTCGCATTCATTATAAAAGCCATGCAGAATGAACATGCTGATCCCCATGGCTCCCAGAACGTTGATTCCCCGTTTGAATTCCTGCAGGCTGCAACCCCAGCCTGCACCGCCCATAGCTTCTGCCATAGCACGTTCCCGTCGATACATACGCGAAACTGAAACGGAATATTTCGGTTCGCAGTACGTAATTTTCCGCGGTAACTTATAACGATAGTCGTGATTATCCGCCCCGGGAAGGGCAAGATGACGCATCGTATTGAAATAGTTTCCCTGTCGGCGGGGATGCAATATAAAATTCTCTTCAGTATGTCCGGTCAGCTTTAAACCGTTTTTCGAACACCAGTTTCCTATCTGGGCAAAAAAGGCTTCTTCATACAATTCCGCAACTGTCCGGTAATAGTCATTTCGTACCTGATAAGTCTGTTCATTCTTCCCTGTTACAAGACAGGGGAGAACTTTCAGAAGATCATATCCGCATCGTTTTTTGAATTCATCAGGTAACCGGTCTGTCCAGGGAAACGGATTCCCGGCCATAAAAATCTCGTCGAAAAAAATACCTGGTATCAGATTTCCGAAATATTTTCCGTAGTGGTTTTTATATTCCTCATGCGTATACTGAATAAAATCTCTGATAGTATCTTTATTCAGATAATCAACACTACGCGGGTACACGTGCCGGTAAAACGCCAGTGTCTGTCCATCTTCCGTTTTAAAAGATGCAATCAATTTCTTTTTGTCCGGTAGTATAGTGTTTGGAATAACGGTAACAGACAGACCTTTAGCCATATTACATTCACCACAGGCAAGTACTCTGGATGCGCTTTGATAGCCATAATCAAAAATACTGCCGGCAGTACCACTGGGCCATGCGTATTCATCGTACAACCATAAAGAAAAGCCGTCTTTCTGTGCCTGTGTAATACAACGGTCGATTGCTTTCCACCAACCGTCACCGAAATAAGGAGTCTTCAGATATGCACGTGCGTGCATAAATCCCCCGTAGATACCTTTATCAGTCATTTGATCTATTTGCCAGGCAAGAAAATCAGGGTTAAGCGTACCGTTCCAGAACCAGAACGCCAATGCCGAATATTTTTTTTCAGGATCTGCAAATCTTTTGATAAGATCCATTGCGTATACTCCTCTGCAAATTTCTTCCCCGTATAGGGGAAGAGTGCGATACCGTCATCCCTTTACTGCACCGGCCGCAATTGATTCAATAAAATTTTTCTGCATGCAAAGATAAATAATCACAATAACGAGAGCGCTGATCGACAAAGAGGCGAAAACCGGCGTATAACCGACAACATTTACTTTGTCGTTAATCGCAGCAATTCCGACAGCAATGGTATATCTGTCTTTATCTGTTATTGAGATCAGCGCCCATAAATATTCATTCCATACTCCCATACTGGAGAGAATTGCAAGAGTAGCGATTATTGGTTTTGCTATGGGCAGCATAATTTTAACAAAGATTGTTCCCGGACGACAGCCATCAAGTTTTCCTGCTTCAATTAATTCATCCGGTAACTCTTTAAAATAGGCACGGGCAATAATTAAACCCATTGGAGCAAACCCCTGAAAATAAGGGAAAATTAATGCCGGTAAGGTGTTAATGAGTTTTAATTTGTTGACCATCATAAACATGGGCAGCAGAATTATTGCTGTCGGTATAAGCAGATTAAAAATAACCATATAATAAAAAAATTCTTTTAGTGGGAAATTCAATTTGGCAAACGCATACGCAGCGCATGCAACGAAAACTATACTAAGAACTGTTGTGGAAAATGTCACAATAATACTGTTCATGAAGTATTTTGAAAGTCCAATTTTTGACCAAGCAATGATATAGTTACTGAACTGCAACTGTTTTGGAAAAGTCCAGATACTTGAAAGAAATTCTGTTTCCGTTTTGAACGATTGCACGATGACCCAGAAAAGCGGGTAGATTGAAACTAACGAAAAAACCAGCAGTAACAGAAATAAACCGGCATATTTTTTTTTATTCATTGTTCTGTCCTTTTCTGGATCCCATTTTTAATAATCATAATTACAATCATGATTATCATTAAAATAACGGAAGCCGCAGTTCCACCACCGAAATCCAGATTCGTAAAAGCTTTTGTATATATATATGACGTTACGACATCGGATGCTCCACCCGGGCCCCCTTTTGTCATTACCCATACCAAATCAAAAAGACGGAGAGCGTTTGTAACGGCGAGCATAAAAAGAACATTAAAGGAAGTCGCAAGATACGGTAGAATAATATGTATCAGTTTTTGCGTTGTGTTTGTGCCGTCTATTTCTGCTGCCTCGATGATATCCGGGGGCATTTTGATTATGTTTGCATAGAGTATCAACATATTGAATGGTGTAGATCGCCAGATCCACGTAACAGATATGGCCAACAATGAGGTTTCCGGTTTACTCAGCCATGGCAAAGCATATTTCTCTAACCCCATTTTTGTCAGGATCTGATTCAAAGGTCCGATTGTTGGATCATAGATAATACGCCAGATACAACCGACGACAACCATTGAAATCAAATACGGAATAAAAAGTGCTGCACTGAATATTTTTTTCCCTTTCACCCCGAGAAAAAGTATATATGCCAGAATAAATCCCAGCGGAATGGAAATAAAACTTATTATCATTAATTCGATAGTGTTAATTAATGATTTCAAAGCCCGCGGATCGCCCAGTACTTTCAGATAATTATGAATTCCAACATACGCGGTTAAAGGTCCGAGACCGTTATATTGATATAAACTGATCTGAAGCGCATTAAAAAAAGGAATATATAAAAATACAACAAACGAAATTATTGTCGGTGCAATCATACAATACGCTGCTATTTTATCCTGATCGGCAATTCGGTTTATTTTCCGTTTGCCGATTATATAAGGCTTAGTCACCATATATCTCCTTGAAAATCAAGCTGAGACAGGAAGACCGGGTAGTTTCCTCTGTCTCAGACACTCGCTGGATTATGTCATCGTAATTTAATCAGTGTAATTCCAGTTATTTTTTACCTTTTAGGTTATTTAAATAATTTTCTTTATACAAAACGTTTAATTCATTGCAGATATCATTTATATCGTATTTACCGAGCAGATAATTCGGTATTAGATCCGTACGGAAGGTATTTTGAATCTCTGTCGTTATATTAATAGGAACGAAAATTTCCGGGATAAAACCATTCGCGCCAGCCTCACGATATCCTTTCATAACCAGGCTGGAATTCTGAGATGTTGCATCCATTTTAAGACACGGAGTAATGAACTTTGCATAATCACCGGCAAATGCTGCTCGTGATGTAATAAATTTCACGACGTTAATTGCTTCTTTTATGTGCCTGGAGCGTTTTGTTACGGCCCAGATATCACTTGAGCCACCGAGGCATCTGCTCGGAAGTCCGTTTATACCCGGTAATGCATATGAAGCAAGCTCAACTCCTGCCGGCACATTTTTTGTCAGATAATCAAGATAATTGGATTGTATCAGAACCTGGGGCATTTTTTTCTGGACAAACAACTGAACCATGTCGTCTCTGCGGGCTGTCAGACTCGAATCAGGAAACCATCCTTTGTCATACATTTTTTTGAATTCTGTCAGGCCTTTTTCAACTTGAGGATCGGTAAAGGTCATGTGTTCCTCTTCAAATGCATTTGGATCTGCTGTCAGCTTTTCCCGGCAATACTGATCCCATAATATCCGCGGCCACCAGTCAATATTCTGTTCCTGCATTGATATGGGAATATAACCGGCTTTCTTTAATGCAGCATTTACATTCTCAAAATCAGCCCATGTTTCAGGCGCTTTCAATCCGAGGGAATCAAACAGGGCCTTGTCATACACAACCGCTACAGTCGTCATCGTAAACGGTACTCCGTAATTTTTACCGGCGTAATTGTCCCCCAGAGATCTCAGAATATTCCGGCAGTTTTCCAGTGCTGTCGGTACAAATGTTTCTCCCCATTTTTTATCACCTTCAGAATTCTTTCCATTTGTTAATTCATCGCTCAAATCAACGAGCAACCCGCTTTTTACTTCTTCAACGAAATAGTTCGCATTTGCCCAGGTAATGTCAGGCAGCGTATCTGCAATATTCAATGCGGTGAATTTTGCATAATATGAGTCGGATGAAACGGATTCGTAATCAATTGTAATATTCGGATTTTCCTGCTGATATAAATCCAGCATCTGTTTCACCATACCGCTTCCGCCATATCCGTCGAGAACCTTAATCGTTACCGGTTTTCCTGCTGTACGGCCGGCTGATTTACCACAGCCGGATAGCAAAAAAAGCGCGGTACAGACAATTCCTGTTACCATAACAAGAAATCTTTTCATAACGTTATTTTTCCTCCTTTATATTATAACTGCAATAATAATACTAATATATTATTATTTTTATTACTATTGTATTGTAAGTATAATATAAAGTGTCTACCTGTATTTTTTCCGCATCTTATAGCATAAAACCGTCAAAGCATGCTAAATTATCGAAGATTTATTCAACATTGACCGCTTGTTGCAGCCTTAAATCAGCCGAAGAAAAACGCTTCAGAGTCATAAGTTTTGCTGCAATATACCTAAAGGATGCCAAAAGTCTTTTTCATATCTGCTGAGAAAAACGTCTGCATGGTTCGTGAATAATTCGACATAATCGCCAACTACGCTGCTTGCAGCGTAGTATGGAGTTCGCTAAAGGTATCGCAGTCGGGATTTAATACCCTTGATAAGAACACAAGGGCAGGGTATTGAACCCTCCGCACGGATAAAATGAAGAGCAGGGGCGTTTTAAAATTCGAAAAGGACGCATCTGAAACTCCAGTGTCATAAGCCCCGTTTTAGTACAGGTACTTAGTACAGTTAGAAGATTCCGTTTACGTCCTTTATTTGGATAGTTCCGTAAATCTTTATAAGATATAGTGTTAAACTTCAGCGGATGAAGGGAGTCGAACCCTCGTCATAAGCTTGGAAGGCTTAGATAATAGCCGTTATATGACATCCGCAAAATGTATTCTAACTATAACAAAACAGGAAAAAAGTGTCAAGCACGTCCGGATACCCGCTAAAAAAGACCGGTTCTGATTTTTTATATATAACTGATATTCTTTTCTGAGCTTCCGCAGATATTTACCCGGCTTACACAAATTTATATGAAACAAGACTTGTTTCACTTTGAAACTAGTCCTGTTTCATCTTGAAACCAGTCTGATTTCAAAGTGAAGCAGGACAGGTTTCAACCGGAAGTATATACATCACAGTAAGTTTATCACAGACCGGAAGAATTACTGTTGATATGGCAATACTCATAAATTATCTATAACGTTATCATATAAAATCCCCGCTGTACAGAGAAGTGTACACAGTATGTCTGATTCTGTTTATTGTATATTGCACTGCGATTTGCTATTATCTATCCTATGAAAAAGCTGGTAATATTTATAATTGCGGTAGTAGTTTTTACTGTTTCCTGTACCGGAAATAAAAGTCAGCAGAATAACACGATCCGCATTAATATAAGCTCGGAACCGGACAGCCTTGATCCATGGCAGTCCGCAGCAGCGGATACCGCCTCAATTTTCCGGAACGTATTCGACGGCCTCCTGCTGTATTCACCTGAGGGAACATTTGTCCCGGGTATAGCGGAAAGCTATACTGTTTCACAGAATAAGCTTATCTATACATTTAAATTGGCAAAGGATGTCGTTTTTCATAACGGAAAAAAGCTTACCAGTAAGGATGTTCTGTATACCTACAGCAGCCTTGCAGGGCTTAACGGAGTAAAGCAGGTTTCAGCCAGATTTAAACATGTAAAAACTATTTCCGCTCCTGACGATTATACATTTGTAGTGCAGCTTACGGAACCGGATGCGACATTCCTTTCTCTCACGGAGACAGCGATTCTTCCTGAAGGATACACGGAACAGGCAACTCATCCTGTGGGGGCTGGTCCTTTTAAGTTCGTTGAATATACCCCGGGACAAAAGATTGTGCTTGAGAGATTTGATGAGTATTACAATAAGGCGCGTATGCCAAAAATTCAGCGTGTGGAAGTATACATCATGACGAACGAAGCTTCTGTTATTTCTGCGTTGAGATCAGGGCAACTGGATGCTGCATACTTTATAAACGGCAGCGATGCCGATACGCTGAAATCGTCATTTTCCATATATTCTTCCCCGCAGAATATGATACAGATTTTCGGGTTTAATAATTCCGTAAAACCGCTGAACGATATCCGTGTAAGACAGGCAATAAACTATGCGATAAACAAAAAAGATGTTATCGATGGAGTTTTTGACGGATATGCAACCGAACTTTATACGAATTTCAGCCCTGTTATGAAAGAATATTATAACGATGACCTTGATGGATTATATAAACAGGATACAGAAAAAGCTAAAATGCTCCTCGCGCAGGCGGGGTATCCTGATGGTTTTAAACTTACAATTACCGTACCGGCAAATTATGAACCTCATGTCAATACGGCACAAATTCTGGTAAGTGCTCTTGCCAATATAGGTATCAAAGCCACTATAGACTCTGTTGAATGGGCTACCTGGCTCGACAGGGTTTATGTCAGGGCGGATTATCAGTCGACTGTAATAGCTTTTGACGGAAAAATCGATCCTGATGACATTTTGGGAAGATACGTAACGTCATATCCCCGTAATTTTGTAAAATACAGTAATCATGATTATGATATCCTTATGGGCAATGCTGCTGTTGAAACCGACCAGAAAAAACGTGCTGATATGTATAAGCAATGTGAGAAGATTCTTGCAGAAGATGTCCCCTGTGTATTTATCTGTGATCCGAATCTGATCGTTGCTGCCAGAAAGAATCTGAAAGGCTATACGTTTTATCCTGTTACATTTATTGATTTCAGTACAATGTACTATGAATAATGAAGACCGATGAACTATTATATACGGAAGATTGCAGGTTTCCTGTTTACGTTGTTTCTGATTAGTATTATTACTTTCAGTGTTTTCCAGATTCTTCCCGGAGACCCTGCACTTGTCATGCTCGGTGTAGACGCTGACCCTGTTCAGATTGAAAATTTTCATAAGTCTCTTGATCTTGATCGTCCCGCTATGCTGCGTTATATAAGCTGGATCACGAAAGCGTTGCACGGTAATCTCGGCATGTCATTCAGGTATCACAGACCGGTAATTTCCGTCACGGGTCCTGCTTTTGTCGTTACCGCTCAGCTCGCATTCTTTGTACTGCTGCTGACGATTGTTACCGGAATTCCTGCCGGTATATGGCTTGCCCTTCACGATAAATCGCCCGTTTCCGTTCCTGCTTCTCTTATCGCCCAAATGGGAATTTATGTTCCTGTATTCTGTGCTGCAATTTTTTTTATACTCATATTCTCGGTAAAGTTTCATTTATTCCCATCAATGGGGTATATCAGCTGGTCTGAAAATCCCGCCGCATGTATACGCTCTTTGTTTCTCCCTGCAGTTTCGCTGTCATTCGGAACAACTGGTGTACTTGTCCGCTATATGCGCTCTGGTATTGTCGGCCAGCTGGGACTTGATTATGTACGTACAGCCCGCAGTAAAGGTCTGGGTATGTCAAAGATTATTACCTCCCATGTTCTGAGAAATGCACTTATCCCTGTCGTTACTATATTCGGTATGCTTACCGCAGAAATACTTGGCGGCAGTATAATCATTGAAAATATTTTTTCGTTACCAGGTCTGGGAAAACTGCTTGCCGGATCAATTTTATCCCGCGATTTTCCACTTATACAGGGAATAGTGCTCTATACCGCATGCATTGTTGTTGCCTGTAACTTTTTTATAGATGTTTTGTATTCCATAATAGATCCCAGGATACGTAAATGAGCCGTTACCTGTCTGATACAAAAATAGTTAGTGGAATGGTAATGGTTTTCTGTGCATTCCTCTGTATGGTGACAGGTATGTTTTTTCTGCCTTATAATCCTGATGCAATTGATATCCCGCATAAACTGCAATTTATCAGTTTTGCACATCCTTTCGGTACGGATAATCTGGGACGGGACCTTTTAAGCCGTATTATGACAGGATATCGTATTTCTTTTTTTATCGGGATATCTGCTTCCTGCTTCGGACTCATGGCAGGGGGAATAGCCGGTATGCTCGGAGGGTATTTCGGAGGAAAAACCGATGCGGTCGTTGGCAAGCTGATCGATATTCAGATGGCTTTCCCCGGAATCCTTCTGGCTTTGATGCTGGCCGCTATAGCAGGAACTGGAATGCACACGACGGTGTTTTCACTTTGCATTATGTCCATCCCCCGTTTTGCGCGCGTTATCCGCAGCGGCTTTATACGATACCGTAATTCTTTTATGGTTATGTCAGCCAGATCCAGAGGAGCTTCTGCGCTCCGGATAATGATACATCATATCCTGCCGAATATACATAATGATATATTGACGACCTTTTCGATCAGTTTTGCGTATGCAATAATGAATGAAACCGGGTTGAGTTATCTCGGCCTCGGTATACAACCGCCGTCACCCAGTTTCGGCAGAATGTTAAACGATGCGCAAAACTATATTATGACATCCCCCTGGTTTATACTGTTTCCGGCCATTGCAGTGGCAATACCTGTCGCAGGAATGATGCTTATAGGTGACGGCATAAGCAGCCTGAAAAATGGAACATAAAATGATCTCTCAGACCAACGTCCTTGAAATAGAAAAATTATCTCTTTTTTTTATGGTAAAGCATAAACCGGCATATGCGCTTCGATCTGTCTCCCTGAATATACAGAGAGGAGAAACTGCGGCTCTTGTAGGTGAATCAGGCTGCGGTAAAACCATGACAGCCTTAAGCTGTATGGGGCTGCAGCCATCGCAGGCCGTTATTTCAGATGGGGCTGTAAGACTTTGCGGCAGGGAAATTCTGGATTGTACAGAAGTGCAGTGGGAAAAAATACGTGGCAGTGAAATTGCAATGATATTTCAGGAACCGGCTTCTGCACTGAATCCACTTGTAAAAGCAGGGTATCAGATAGCAGAGGCAGGTATTGTACACGGTATGGATTATAAGACTGCCAAAAAAGCCGCTCTTGAGCTTATGGATAAAACAGGCCTGCCGGCGCCGTCCAGACTGTATTCATGCTATCCCTTTCAGCTTTCAGGAGGCCAGCAGCAGCGGGTTATGATAGCGGCAGCTCTTATGAATAATCCTGCGCTCCTTATTGCCGACGAACCGACGTCATCTCTGGACGTTACGATACAGGCTCAGATTATAGAACTGCTGCGTTCTCTGAACAGAATCTCTATGACCGCCGTGCTGCTTATTACTCATGATCTTGGTATTGTGCGGTATATGTGTGATAAGGTATTTATTATGTATGCCGGAACAATCGTAGAAAGCGGTAACGCTGAACTCGTTTTTTCTGATCCCAGACATCCGTATACAAAACGGCTTCTTGATTCTCTGCCGTCTGCTGAAAAACGGGGAAAAAAACTGCAAACTATTGAAGGATCAGTTCCTTCGCTGGAAAATCGTCCGGAATATGGCTGTATGTTCTTTGAACGTTGCAGGTTCCATATGGATGTCTGCAGAAGTGAAACACCTGTCGAGACAGGGACGATAGTTCATTCGGTATGCTGTCATCTGTATCAAAGCGGAGTCTGAGATGAATGAACAATATAAGGATACCCATCCGGAATCAGTGCCTCTTATAACTTGTTCCGGCGTTTCCGGTTCATACAAAAGCAGTAACGGTAAAAAAATATACGCTGTAACGGATATCAGCCTTTCCATTATGAAAAACGAAATATTCGGTCTTGTAGGAGAATCGGGGTGTGGTAAATCTACGCTCGGTTACATGCTGCTGAATCTGAAGACTCCTGATTCCGGACATATTTTTTTTGAAGGAAGGGACCTTACGGATTTTACCGGGAAAGAAAGAAAAACTTTGCGCCGGAATATGCAGGTTATATTCCAGAATCCTTCACAATCATTGAATCCCCTACTGAAAACAGGAGAACAGATCAGAGAGAGTCTTGATATTTTCTACCATGGCATGAAGAAAAAAGAAAAGGAAAAAGCTGTCGATGCAATGCTGGAAAGTGTCGGGCTTGATACCGGATTCAAGAACCGGTATCCGGTGAATCTTTCCGGCGGGCAGCTTCAGAGAATAGCAATCGCGCAGGCACTTATACTGCATCCGGCTTTTATTGTATGTGACGAACCCGTTTCTTCCCTCGATGTTTCTATCCAGGCACAGGTACTGAACTTACTGCAGAATCTCCAGAAAAAAGAAAAAATGTCGTATCTGTTGATATCACATAATTTAAATGTCGTATCATATATGGCTGACCGCATCGGTGTTATGTATCTGGGAAGTCTTGTAGAACTTGGTACTGCTCCTGATATTGCAAGTCATCCACTCCATCCGTATACGCAGGCTTTATTCTGTGCATCCGGCATGATGTCTAATGTACCGGAAGACTGCCGCATTTTGAAGGGAGATATTCCTGATCCTGCCGCTCCTCCTGGTGGTTGTCCGTTTCATACGCGATGCTATCTCTGTCAACCTGTGTGCAGGAAGATAAAACCTCCTCTTCTGAAAACGGAAGACGGCCGGTTCTGTGCCTGCCATCTTGTACCTTGCGCAAAAACATAAATGACTGTTATAATCCATTTCAATTATGAATAATGGTGAAAAGTATATACGCCCCACCTGGGATGAATATTTTATGGAAGTCTGCCGTACGGTTGCTAAACGTGCGACCTGCGACAGAGGCAGATCTGGATGTGTTATCGCACGCGATAACCAGATTCTTGTAACCGGATATGTAGGATCTCCCGCTGGTCTGCCACACTGTGATGATGTCGGACATCTGATGCGGAAAGTAATCCATTCGGATGGAACCATTTCCCAGCATTGTGTAAGAACAGTACACGCTGAACAGAATGCCATCTGTCAGGCAGCAAAACGCGGTATCAGCATAGACGGTGCAACTGTTTATTGCAAGATGACTCCCTGCCGTACCTGTGCCATGCTTATTATCAATTGCGGAATAAAACGGGTAGTCTGCGAAATGCATTATCACGATGAGTCTGATTCCCTTGAGATGTTCGATCAGGCAGGTATTCCCGTAGAGCATTTAAACGACGGCACCCAGACATATAAAGATATGTGAGCTATCTGCAAAATCCGTTAATTTTCTACAAATGATCCACTGAAGTTGTTCAGTATGGAAAAGCGGCAATAGAAAAATTCAGGACCATCCGGTTGTAAGTTTTTTCTACTTTTTCAGATTTGCC
>DCFS01000225.1:0-392 GCA_002319875.1 Treponema sp. UBA1798
TATCTGATTTTATACATTACAATCATCTTGTGCAACTGTACAGCCGATACTTAAAGGGATGAAACCTTTAGTAATATTATATGCAGGCTATGAGAGTCTGCATCAGTTCGATACGGTATTTGATGGAAAATGTGCATTTGAAAGAACACTCGGATGGGCTGTAACTGTTGAGAATTCTGCTGGCATCATTGTTTTAGCCGGTATAGAAACGGTTCAGCAGTGTCGGTGTATCCTGGAAAAAAACGCTGTTCCGGTAGAACTTGTTGTCAAAGAAGTCTGGACGACAAAAAATCTGTTTGAGCAGATACATACCTCCTGTTTAACAAAGAAAGCTGATTTTGCCGTGTATGCGTGGGCAGATTGTCCGTTCCTCAATACGGCACTTACGGAAA
>DCFS01000225.1:808-11306 GCA_002319875.1 Treponema sp. UBA1798
CGATATCCCGTGATTGTTTATTTAGCACGATGAAAGCGGATATCAATTCGTTTGAGATTGAAACGGTGATTTCTCAGAAGGACTGGCGGCTTTACAGATTGTTTTTTGCCTGTGGTAACAGGGATGGTCTTCTTGCCTGTAAATCATTATTTCAGGCTGCAGAAGGAGAAAATGATGTTGAACTTCTTTCTGCACAGGCTTCCGCTATGCCGGAGGTACTTCGTACCATTCCCGGTTTTTATAATGTTCAGATAGAGGGTACCTGTTCCGGAGCTTGTCAATACTGTCCATATCCGGAAGTTTATAACGAAGATAGAAGAAACAGACGAATGACTGTTTCTGATTTCAGAAAACTTGTGAAAGAAATGACGCTGCTTTCGGAACAGGCTGTCGTATCTCTTTCCGCATGGGGTGAACCTCTCAGACATCCTGATTTTACAGAATTTGTCCGGGCTGTTCTTGAACAGGAAGGGCTTTCCGTACTCATCGAAACTGATGGTTTGAAAATTACTGAAGAATTTGCTTCTTCTCTTGCTGCAGTATCGGCCGGTTTCCCTGTCCGTAATAACGGACATAAAAATATTATATGGATTATTTCACTTGACGCTGTTTCACCGGAAACGTATGGTAAAATCAGAGGTATCGATTCTGTACATGTTTCTGAAATCTTTACTGCTGCAGTGCAGTCTGTTACCATACTTCAAAACTATTTCCCCGGAGCCGTCTATCCGCAAATGGTACGCATTAACGGGAATGAAGAAGAACTGGAAAAGTTCTACCGTTTTTGGAGTGATACTTCCAGCCCCTCGGGGGGTAATCTGATTATTCAGAAATATGATGATTTTTGCGGTATGCTTTCTCATGACAAACCTGCAGACCTTGCACCTCTTGAAAGGTATCCATGCTGGCATATTCGTCGTGATATGACTATTTTTGCAGATGGTTCTGTACCTGTTTGCAGAGAGTATCTGTGCGATGGTATAATCGGAAATGTTTTTGATGAAGGAATCCCCGCTGTGTGGAAGAAAAATGCAGTCAGCATGGCAGAGCAGATCTGCAAAGATTATCCGGATAAATGCAGGAAGTGTGATGAATATTATACCTTCAATTTTTAATGAGCGGCAGATAAACCGGACTGTGCTTGGAGGCACTGAGTCGGCTTCTGGCGTAAAAATGAATGTTTCTGTTGTACTTCTAAACAGTGGAAGCAGCCATTTCAGGATTCAGATGATTGAAAATTTGCTGAAATGTGGATTTACATCTATCGTATCGCTTGAGCCTACGCCTGAAAGCTATAATATAGAGGATTTCGGGACAAAATTTCCTTCGGTCCGTTTTATTATACCTTTGGAGAAAGTAACCGATGGTGATTTGATTAATATAGGAATAAGCGAGTCTTGCGGCGAGTATGTACTTGTACTACGTGATACACTTCGGATACCACCTGGAATACTTATGCCTAATCTGGCAGAGCATCTGACTGAAAACGGCAGTTACTGTATTGTTCCTCGTCTGGTAACTCCTGAAAAGCAGAGCCTTCCGGTACAGTTTATACCTGAAGCCGTAAAGTCAAAACTTCATGTCATTTCTTCTTCTTCCGTATCAGATGGAATGGCGACACTTTGTCCTTTCAATTATATCGGATTGTATCACAGACAGAAATTCATGCTGCTTGGCGGTTTCGATTATACGATAACCTCTCCATACTGGCAGAATCTTGATATGGCATTCAGAGCCTGGCTCTGGGGGGAAAAGATTAATCTTTCTACGGCTTTTCAGCTCGAATATGCTGAAAAAGTTCCACAGGAAGAAATAACGGCCGATTTTTCACAACTCCGTTTTTATCTGAAAAATCTTGTTCCCCGTTATCATGAGGACCATGGTATGATACCATTTTCTTCCTTTTTCTTATTTGCCAGAAGTTCTTCCTGTGGTTTTTTTGAAACCAGACGGCTGTTCGCTGATGCCTGTCGCTGGGTAGATAAAAATAAATACCGTTTCAAACAAGATGCGGTCATGCTTATTGAAAACTGGGATAAACAAAAATGACAGCTGTTATAGTACAATGCCGGCTTTCCTCTACACGGCTTCCGGGGAAGGCTTTGAAAAATCTTGGCGGAAGACCGATCCTTGCATGGGTTCTTGAATCAATGCATCAGCTGACAGCTGATGCATATTATGTAGCAACTGATGAAGCATCTTTTCCGGAGCTGGCTCCTGTTGTACTTGCATGCGGCTGGGAGTGCTTTGCAGGACCTCAGAATGATGTTCTTGAACGATATTGCCTGCTTATCGAAAAGATAAAAGCGGATGTCGTAATACGCGCTACGGCTGATAATCCGTTTCTGTTTTATGAAGCGGCCCGGGCTTTGCAGGACGAATATATAAATTATTCTAAATTTTCATCCTGTGACTATATTACCTGGACCGGTTTACCACATGGTTCCGGAGTAGAGATTTTAAATGCACGGTCGTTGCTTGAAGCAAAGAAGCATACAGATTCCCCCTATGATCATGAGCATGTAGGTCCTGCTCTTTATAATCATGAAGAATCATATTCAATAATTAAAATTCCGGCTCCCAGGCGCTGGAATTTTCCGTTATATCGTACAACAATTGACACAGCGGCCGATTATTTTCGTGCCCAGACAATAGTACAGCAGCTCTCGGATGGCAATGCTCCCGAACGCCCGTATACGGCGGATCAGATAGTTTCTGCCTTTCAGAATCCTGCAGTGTCTCATCCGGTTCTTTGTATACCCAGTACAAAAAAAGGAAGGGGAACCGGCCATTTACGCCGATGCCTGGACATTGCAAAAAAAATTGGTGCGGCTGTATATATCCCTGAGAATGCTGATCTGTCTGAAGTAAAAGAACTTGTAACACAATACATTGTATCCGGTCTTTTCCCGTGGCAGATTATATCCATGCTTCCTGTACAGGGAGAGTATAGTCTTATTTTTACCGATGCGTTCGCTTTAGAGGAGACTTTGGCTGAAAAACTATTTTGTGCGGCGCCTCTTGCTTCGCTTGATGAAAGTTCACCATATACAGGATATTGTGATTATATACTTGATGTTATCCCATCTGTTAAAAACACCCGCTTGGTAAATATGTCAGAACCAGAGTTCATTGAATTGCCAATAAATAAACGTACAGGAGAAAAGGCTGCTTCGGCTTCCGATTTCAGAAATATTCTGATATCGGCCGGTGGGGAAGATCCTGCCGATCTTGTAATACCGACTGCCATAGAATTCGCAAAAGCCGGTAAGTCTGTTACAGCAATAAAATCTCATGCCGAAGAAGAAAGAAAACGAATTTCAGGACATTTTTCAAGTCTTATAAAAATTGTGGATCCGTTTCCCGGTCTGCGGGAGAAACTTGCGTCCTATGATCTTGTTGTTACCCATTATGGATTAACCGCATATGAAGCTGCTGCTGCCGGGTGTGCGGTATTGCTGCTTGGAACAACACCATTGCACGTTGAGCTTGCTGCAAAATATGGTTTCCGTTGTATACCAGGTAAAATTACTGCTGCGACGTTAAAAGCTGTTTTACGTGAACCGGATAAACTGTATGTCCAGCCTGTCTATGAGCAGAAAAAAAAACATGTTGTATTAGGCGACTTTGTAAGACAACTTTCGTACGGCAGACGGTTCGAATGTCCTGTCTGTAATATGCCCTCAACAGCTTTTGACGAAGTTGTTGCGCGTACATCTGGCCGCACGTTCCGGCGATGTTCGAGATGCGGAATCCTGTATATGTCGTGGACGATTGATTCTGAAGATACTTCATATGGAAAATCATATTTCTTCGATCAGTACAGACTGCAATACGGAAAAACATATCTTGATGATTTCGCAACAATAAAAGCTCAGTGCGTCCGTCGGACATCGATTATAGATCTTCTGTATCATCGTAAACTGCGTTCTGCAACTACGCCGGCAATTCTTGATATCGGGTGTGCCTATGGTCCCTTCCTTGCAGCTGCAGCTGATGCAGGCTGGCAGGTTTTTGGAACCGATGTTTCTCCCGAAGCTGTTGAATATGTAAGGAACAAACTTTTGTTTCCAGCCACATGTGCAGTTTTTCCTGATTTTAATTCTTTTACTGAATTCGGTATTGTTACTTTCGATGCCATTACGATGTGGTACGTTATTGAGCATTTCAGAAATCTGGATGCAGTATTAAAAGCTGTTTCCGGAATGATAAAACCGGGCGGAGTTTTTGCTTTTTCAACTCCTTCTGCTGCCGGAGTTTCTGCGCGTTTTAACAGGCTTAAATTTTTTGAAGAGAGTCCTGCGGACCATTATACACTATGGGAACCTGCACGGGTAAAAGAGATCCTTGCCAAATACGGTTTTTGTGTGGTAAAAATAGTAAATACAGGTCATCATCCGGAGCGGTTTCCTGCTATCATAAAACATGGTTATCCGAAAAAGTCTCTAATGTATGCACTTGCTTCTGCTGCCAGCCTGTTTTTCAGACTGGGAGATACCTTTGAGGTGTATTGCAAAAAAAATAGTTGACAGACCTCTGCTATAGGAGTTTTTATTATGGAGAATATACTGATTCTGGGTGCAGGACTTATGCAGAAACCTGCGATCATAGCAGGAAAGAAACTTGGGTTCCATACAGTTGTTGCTGATGGTAATCCTGCTGCTGTATGTGTTGCACTTGCAGATGAGTTCAAACCGATAGATTTGAAAGATAAAGAAAATCTGGCGTCTCTTGGGCGTGAATTGCAGAAAAGAGGAGGCCTCGTTGCCGTATTTACTGCAGGCACTGATTTTTCTGCTTCTGTTGCATATGTTGCTGAAAAATGCGGACTACCCGGACACAGCTATGAATCTGCTCTTAATGCGAGTATAAAAACACGTATGCGGACATGCTTCAGAAAGGCCGGTGTCCCTTCTCCTGTTTTCCGCGAAGTTACTGAAGTTGCTGAAAACGAAGTTGAAAATGTTATGGAGTATCCGCTTGTTGTAAAGCCGGTAGATAATATGGGAGCGAGAGGATGCCGCATGATACGAAGCAGCAGGGAATTTATACCGGCTGCAAAAGCTGCTGTTGAAAATTCGAAGACACACTGCGCTATACTTGAAGACTATATGTGCGGTCCTGAATATTCGATCGATGCAATTGTATATGACGGGACTATGACAGTGACCGGTTTTGCCGACAGACATATATATTTCCCTCCTTATTTTATAGAGACAGGACATACGATGCCGACTGCCTGTGACAGCTTTATGTACCGGGAACTGATTTCGACATTTGCGCTTGGGGTAAAATCTCTTGGACTTACAAGAGGAGCGGTAAAGGCTGATATAAAGTATACAGGAAAAGGCCCTATGATTGGGGAAATCGCAGCAAGGCTTTCAGGTGGCTATATGTCGGGATGGACATATCCTTATGCGTCGGATTGCAATCTGACGGAGCAGGCGATGCTTGTTGCCTGTGGGAGAAAGCCCGGATATCTTGAAAATTACAGGAAAGAACTCCCGTTTATGCCTCCTGAAACATGTCAGGGTGTTACGGCTCCATTCAGACTGTTTGACTTGCCCTGCATACGGACGAGTGCTGAGCGCGCCTGGATTTCCATACCCGGGACCGTACGGGAAATTACTGGTCTGGAGAATGCGGTAAACGTACCATATGTTATGGATGTCCTTCCCCGTTCAACGGACGGCAGTACGGTAGTATTCCCGAGAAATAATGTTGAAAAATGCGGAAATATTATAAGCGCTGCATCATCAAGACTTGAAGCTGTTGAAGCAGCTGAAAAGGCTGTCAGGTGTATTACCATACGGCTTGAGGGGAAGAACCAGGAAACAGACAGATTTTTAGCCGGTTTATGCGGGGATTCTGAGGCCGGTTTCCCTCCATCGGCATATGTGCTTGATGACAGAACCCGGCAGCAGTTTGAATTGTTCTGCGGAACCGCACAGGATATCCCTTCGGACGCTGCTACATTGCCGCTGATTCCGGCTTGTCTGCGGAATGCTGCAGAATCAGGCATTAAAGATTGGAATTACAGTACAATTCCTCAGACACTCGAACGGTTTGACAGACTTTGCCCGCTGCATGGAAAAATCAGTGGTGCATATTTCTGGAGATCGCTGTTGCGGGGGGGAATACAGGGAGTGCTTTATGCAGCAGACAACAGGTAAGCTATTTCAGGTATGCCTGTTTGCTGCTGTCATTCTATGTATACCAGTCCGTTTGTTTTCGGTAGATCTCCTTGCTGAATCGACAAAAAACGGAATAACGGTATACTGGGATACGCTGAGCGGAACTGGACTGCTTGAAAAAAATGGTCATCAGATATCGTTTCGGACCGGAGATATTGTTGTTCTGCTTGATAACCGGAAACTTGCGCTGACAGATGCTCCTGTGCTTGAAAACGGAAAAATATCTGTGACAAAAGGTTTCCTTGACAGGGCAGAGCAATTTTTTAATTCTGAAAATGCAGGTGTTTCGTTTCGAATAGGCGCAATAATCGTAGATCCCGGACATGGCGGAAAAGATCCGGGAGCAATGCAGGAGCAGATAATCAATGGAAAAAAAACGACTGTCAGGGAGAAGGATATCACTCTCGCTGTCGGAAGACTCCTGTATGCGCAGCTTAAAGCAGGTTATCCGGACAAGCAGATTCTGCTTACCCGTGATTCCGATGTATTTCTGTCTTTAAGTCAGCGTACGGAAATAGCAAATTCCGTACCGTTGAAAGATCATGAGGCGATTATTTATATTTCCATACATGTTAATGCTTCTCTTGATAAAAAAGCTTCCGGCTATGAGGTGTGGTACCTTACGCCGGATTACCGCCGTACCGTACTGGACAGCGATAAGAGCAGACCGGAAGAAAAAACATTGTTTCCGATTCTGAATTCTATGATGGAAGAGGAATATACAACCGAAAGCATACTGATTGCAAAATTTGTGATGGACGGCTTACAGGCACAGATCGGTTCTCTGAGTATGCCACGAGGAATTAAAGCGGAAGAATGGTTTGTTGTTCGCAATGCAAATATGCCGAGTGTTCTTGTTGAAACGGGTTTTTTGACAAATCCGAAGGAAGCTGTCCTGCTGTGTGATCCTGAGTACTTGAAAAAAACTTCCTCCGGGATATATAATGGTTTGTCTGCTTTTGTTACACATTTTGAACGGTCAAGAGGATTTACAAAAACTAAATGACAATGAACAGTTTATCGGCAAGACGGAAAATATCTCTGATCATCGTGTCAGCATGTTTCTGTATTTCAATGTTATTCTGGGGAATATCTTACAAAGGGAAAAGATATGTTTTGCTTTTCAGATCTTCTGAATCAAAAGATTTGTGTCTTGAATCCCGTTATATCCGTACCTATAAGGGGCAGAGCAGTGTCAGCGCTTTTGTAGATGAGCTGCTGCTCGGTCCTGAAACAGAACGTTACCGTCCTCTTTTTTCCCCTGGGACGAGAGCTTCATTCTGTTTTGTACGTGACAGGGTTCTGTATGTTAATCTTACCGGTCATCTGCTCAGTGAGACCGGAGGTTCGTGCACTATAAAAGATGGAATGAATATTTTTAAATCGAATATCAAGAAGAATTTTAAGAATATAAAGAAAATAGAGATGTTTGCAGATAGAAAAAGCATGTATGAATGCCGTTGATTTTCTGTTTTTGACTTGTAAAAACGGAAAAAAGCGTTGACAAAATGCCGTCGTTCATAGATACTATAAACTATACAAGGCTACATCGAATTGATATTTAAAGGAGCTTCGAAATGAAGAAGACTTTTTATTTCTTGGCGGCGGTATTGCTGCTTGCAGGCACGTGTGCATTTGCTGATGAAGCAACTATCATCGATTTCACAATGCTTGATGCGGATTGCGTAAAGGACGCTCAAAGCGGCAATTTCACAGAGAACAGCCATACCGTAATGGATTATTCTGTCGCAGCTGGTGCTACATTCACCAACGATCAGAAGTCACTTATGAAGACATCACTGGCACTGCCTGAGTGGGAAATAAAACTGAACTCATCTGCAACGACAGTGGCGAGTGCTGCTTTGTCAGAAGTTGTTGCTGCTCCTGTAAAGAGTGATGCTCAGGTGCCGTTTGCCGGCAAAAAAGTAATGGGTGCGCGTATCCTTTTCCCGGCAATCACAGCGAATTCCAGTGCAAAAATTGTTCCTGCATTTGAAATTCCCGCATATGAACCTTTAGCTTCCTCTGATGAAAACGGGACCCGCAAAGCTCCGACTGCTGAAGAGAAAGCCAGTGGAAAGACGCTTTTTGAAGGTGGTTATGGTGTCGTAAAAAACGTTGGAACCATAAAATCTCTCGCAGTAACAACGATGGGAATGAATTTTCCACATGGATTATATGTTCTTCTCAAGGATAATGATGGTGTTGAACGTCGTTATTTTATGGGATATCTTGGTTTCGATGGATGGAAAACTCTTCGCTGGAATAATCCGAACTATATCTCAGAAGTTCGTACGCGTGAAATCCGTGTCTATCCGATTTATCCGCGAGGACTGCCATTTGTAAAATTTGACGGTTTTGAGATTACCCGTGATGCATCACATGTAGGTGGAGATTTTATCGGATACTTTAAAGATGTTAAGATTATCTATGACAAAGCTCTTCTTACAACCGATCGTGACATTGCAGACGAGGATCTGTGGGGTATTATTACAAAGAAAGAGTCTGACAATCAGAGTGCTGAAATGCTTCGTTTCGGTACAAAACAGGTTGACCGTTATCTTGAGAAAGCAAAAATGGCTCAGGAGAACAGTTTTACGTCAAGCCTGAATACTGCAGCTGCTGCTAATAATGCACAGACAACGCAAGGCGCTGCTGCAACAACAACTACTACAGCACCTGCTGCGGCACAGTAATTTTGCATGGTACTGTAAATGCAAAAAACATATTGGTCTGGCATTTACAGTTACATGTGAATTCTTACTTAAAACGCCTGAAAGTATTCTTTCAGGCGTTTTGTGTTACTATGCTGTGTAGGTGATGTTACATTTTGATATATATGGATATTCAGAAAACATTGGACATACCCCCTGTTCTTCCGGAAAAAAATAGAATAAAGTCTATTTACGATTCATACAGTAATCTTTTTAATATTATACTTATTAATATTGAACAGGGACTGAAGGATAATCTTGTTCTTGCTTCAAGTCCGACATTTAAATCACGCGTAAAAAGTTTTTCCAGTTATTACCGGAAAATTCTGCGTGTAAAAAAAATGTCGGAACTAAAAGCTGATTCACTGATCTGTATAACGGATATGATCGGAATTCGTGTTATATGTGCATTCCTTGAAGATCTTGATGTTGTAGAGCAGCAGATAAAAGAAAAATACAATGTTAAGGAAATCGAACATAAAGGGCAGGCCAATAATTTCAGGGAATTTGGATATGAGTCGGTTCATATACTTATAGAGATACCTCCTGATTGTTTGCCAGATCAACCTTTAAATCCCGCTGAAAAAACTCTTCCGTTGCCACCAGATCTTGTTTGTGAAATTCAGATCCGGACAATTTTACAGGATGCGTGGGCTGAAGTGGAGCATGAGCTTGTATATAAAAGTGAGTTTTCGCCCTTTGATATGCCTTTAAGACGGAAACTTGCTTCAATGAATGCCAGCCTGAGTTTAGCTGATATTATTTTTCAGGAAATAAGAGATTATCAGAAAAAATTTCAGAAAGAAGTAGATGACCGTCGATTTAGTTTTTATGAACAGGCTGATAATCTTACGCGTTCCAGTGCTCCGGAACTGGTATCGGTAAGGAGAGGAGAAAAAATACAGCGTATTAGTCCTTATGTACACGGTACGATAGATGACATGCTTCTTGAGGCAATTCATGCGCATAATACTGGTGATCTCGATAAAGCAATTCAGATATATACGGTGATTATTGAGTCAGATCCGGTTCCACCGGTTGCAGTTCTCACTGTTATTTATAAACATAGAGGCATGGCTTATTTTGCTAAAAATGAGTTCACAAAAGCTCTCGCTGACTTTCAGAAGACTATAACTTACGATGCTGGTAATTTCAGGGCATTATATTATGAGGGAATTGTTTACTCTGTAATGAATAGCTACAGAGAGGCAATAGAATGTTTTACAAAATCTCTTGAAATTAATGAATTTCAGTCTCATGCTCATTATCGAAGAGCTCTCGCACATTATAAACTGAATGAATATACTGAGGCGCTGGAAGATCTTGGTGACGCTGCAAAACTAGGCCTTGATGATGAAGATTGTCAGGCGCTTCATAAGAAACTGATAGAAAAATTTGATATGAAGATGTAAAAAAAATGGAAATGGGCTTGACTTGAATTTCCTATTTTGATATATTATACAAGTCACTGCAAAAGCAGTGTAGAATGTCTCCTTCGTCTAGTGGTTAGGACATCGGGTTTTCATCCCGACAACAAGGGTTCAATTCCCCTAGGAGATGAAAATTAACTTCTTGTGGCATAAGAAAATA
>DCFS01000330.1:0-9827 GCA_002319875.1 Treponema sp. UBA1798
AGAGCTGCTGGTAAAACGTTGACAGACTTTTGCAAGCGGCTCAAATATGACGTTATTGTATTTCAACAGATGACTTACGCATATGATGGATAGCCCTGATTTCCATCTGCCGGACAGTTTCTGCGGAAACGCCAAGGATCCTGCTCAATTCCCTCAGTGTTTTCGGTTTCCGTTCATAATCGAAGTTATACCGTTTGCAGATGACAAGCTGTTCTTTTTCCGGCAGCTTTGAAATCAGATCATGGATTTCCTTACAGCGGATTTCTTTCATCATCAGCGTTTCAGGAGCATATGTCATATCAGTAATTATATCTCCAACGGTTGTACTGGAATCGTCGCTGCATTCAGTATCAAGACTTGATACTGAGTATGAAAACTGGCAGAGATCGCACAGAGCTTTTACCGGAATATCGAGATACACAGAAAGCTCCTGTACCGACGGTTCGTGTCCTGTTTGCTGAAAAAGAACAGACTGGGCACAGGCAATACGCCGCAGCAGCTCATCTTTGCGATGCGGAAGAGCAATACAGGAACATTTATTGTGAAGATACCGGAGCATATACTGCATGATCCAAGAGTAGGCATATGTGGAAAAGCGGGTATTAAATCCGGTTTTATACTTTGATGCCGCTGTCATAAGACCGAGATTCCCTTCCTGAATCAGATCCATAACAGATACCTGGGAAGTATTGAATTTTCTTGCTATACTGACGACAAGCCGGAGATTGCACTTTACCAGTTTTATCCGGGCGGCATCGTCACCTTCCCCGATACGCTTTGCAAGGGCACATTCCTCATCGGCAGACAGTAAACTGAAACGACGAATTTCCTGTATGTAACTTTGATAGCCAGTTTTGTCCATTTATCAATTCTCCTTACAGTACTACTTTTTCTTATATTAGTAGCATTATACATGCCAACTTTAACCGGTACTAAGCAAAACATTTATCTGATGACAGCAAGTTGTTTTATTATAAATAAATGGAATTAAAAATCAGTTAAGAAAAGAAAAATTACAGTACAAAAACATAAAATGGAACTAGTGAAGGGATTATCAGTGTATACTTTTTAATACATGAACGAAATATACCTGACCATAAATGTATAAAAAAGTATACTATACTAAAAAGGATACGACCAGATACACTGATTTTCGTCAGTAAACATATATGAAGAGCCTTCTTTACGGATCCGTACAGACATAAGCTCAGGATCGAGCTGAAGAAGATTGACTTTTCCGCCTCCTCCGGGAAGATCTACCGCATATACCGGAGTAGACAGCCCGGATAATTCCTGCCGGAGATGCTCATAGAGCCGTACCCCCTCCTGTAAAGGAACACGGAAATGAGATGTCCCCGGTGCAAGATCTCCCTGAAACAGATACCCGGGTTTTATTCCCATAGAGGTAAGCTTATGAAACAGTTCCGACAGAACAGAGACACTGTCGTTGATACCGCGCAGCAGAACAGTCTGCGACTGTACAGGAATCCCTGCATCGACAATCATCTGAAGAGCGTTGAAAGATTCCGGCGAATACCGTTCACTTATTTCCACAGGATGATTTATATGAGGAATTACCCATAAAGGCCTTTTTTGTTTCATCAATGCAATCAGCTGCGGCGTTATACGTTCAGGACAGAATACCGGTGCCCTGGTACAAATACGGATAAGAAGACTGTCTTCACTATACCTGCGTGTAACCGATTTTTCATGTGCATCTCTGAAAACATCTATCAGTTCCGAAATCTGATCATCAGTACCGGTCAGACAGTCTCCGCCGGAAAAGAGGACTTCCTGTATTTCCGGATGGTGTTCCAGATATTCGCATATTCTGCTTTGCTCAGTACGATCGACGAAACCTGCTTCCTTTATCTGCGAACATCGTCTGAAACAATACCGGCAGTTTGCAAAACAGCGGCCTGTCGTCAGAACCAGAATACGATTTTTATACTGGTGAACGGCACGCGCTGTCACCTGAAATCTGTGAGCGCCGAGAGGATCCCGTATTTCGGCAGGAAGAATATGCCGTTCGGCAGGGGTTTCGTATAACTGAGCCTTCATGGCAGTAAAAGCAGCCATATTGCCATCATCTTTTAAGCGTTGCAAAACCCTGAGCATATGTGCGGAAACCAATTCCGGTAAAGCATTATCAGCAGATTCCATAACGGCGGAAAGTATAAGCACAAATACCGGTATATGCAAGTAAACCACACAGTTGCACAGGCTTTAGCTATAATGCGATAAAGGCATCAAAGGCGGCGGCTTTTACGACCATACAGCGAGCATCTCAGAACAGACCTGATATCACACCGTTATCATCAACATCAATATCGAGGGCTGCAGGACGTTTCGGTAAACCGGGCATCGTCATGATATCACCGGCAAACACGACTACAAAACCCGCACCGGAATACAACTGTACATCACGGACAGGAAAGTCGTATCCCTTCGGTGCACCGTACAGGCTTTTGTCATGGCTTATCGAATTCTGTGTCTTCGCAATGCATACCGGCAGATTTCCGTATCCCTGAGCAGTGTAAAGATCCAGTTTTTTTAATGCAGACGCCTCAAACACCACTTTACCGGCTCGGTATATATTTACTGCAATCGTCTCGATCTTTTCCTTTAAAGGCATTTCCAGAGGATACAGATAGTGAAAATCCGCCTTTCCTTTGTCACAGATATCTGCCACAGTTTCTGCCAGCTCTTCAGCTCCCCTGCCGCCTTTTTCCCAACCTTCACAAACGACAGCTTTCGTACCGAAGCGTGCGCACATATCTTCCAGAAGACGTATCTCTTCTTCCGTATCGGAAACAAAACGGTTCACCGCCACAACCGGAGGGACTCCGTATTTTTTCATATTTTCAATATGTACTGCAAGATTGTCAAAACCCTTTGCAAGCGCGCCGGTATCGGGTCTGGCAAGGTCGGTTTTTGCTACACCACCGTGCATCTTGAGCGCACGGATCGTAGCAACAATAACTGCCGCCGAAGGCGCAATCCCGGCAGCACGGCATTTGATATCACAGAATTTTTCCGCTCCGAGGTCGGCAGCAAATCCTGCCTCCGTAACGACATAATCGCTGCATGCAAGAGCGCTCAGCGTCGCATTGATACTGTTACAGCCATGCGCAATGTTCGCAAACGGGCCGCCGTGTACAAACGCAGGTGTTTTTTCAAGCGTCTGTACCAGATTCGGCCGCAAAGCATCTTTCAGCAGGGCAGCAACAGCACCGACACATTCAAGCCGGGCAAATTTTACCGGCTCCCTGTTATAATTCTGACCGATAACAATATTGCCAATCCGTTCCTTAAGCTCTCTGATAGTACGGGACAGACAGACTATTGCCATTATTTCGCTTGCTACGGAAATACAGAAATGATCTTCCCGGGGAGTACCATCAGCTTTTCCGCCAAGACCTGCAACGATATTACGAAGTTCGCGGTCATTCAGATCAACACATCGTTTCCAGGTGATGGTACGGGGATCTATTTCCAGTTCATTCCCCTGCTGTATGTGATTATCGACAAGAGCTGCTATCAGATTGTTTGCTATCGAAATCGCGTGAATATCTCCGGTAAAATGCAGGTTTATGTCTTCCATCGGAACAATCTGCGCATATCCGCCGCCGCAGGCACCACCTTTTATGCCGAAACACGGCCCCAGAGACGGTTCGCGAAGCGCGATCACTGATTTTCTGCCGATCCTCCTCAGGCCGTCGCCGAGTCCGATGGAAACAGTCGATTTTCCTTCTCCGGCAGGGGTTGGTGTAATGGCCGTTACCAGTATCAGTTTACCGCGGACGGAAGGATCACAAGCTTTCGCCTGAAGCGTACGGAGTTCTTCCATTGTAAGCTTTGCCTTATACATTCCGTACAGCTCAAGCTGATCTGCCGTAATACCGATTTTTGCCGCAACCGCAGTAATCGGGTCCATCCTGTTTTTTTGAGCAATTTCAATATCTGACAACATTGGATACCATCCTCTTTTCGTTCGATATCCATTTTACAGGAAAAAAAAGACATTCGCAATTACAGCATTCAGTACACACTGTAAAAAAAGCCGGTTAAATTCTGATATCTTCTCTATAATTCTTCCGTAATTTCAATGACGTTTCCGTGCTACAGTTTGCAGTTTTAGTGATAGTATGTAGAAAAAAAGCGTGCAACAATACTATTGTATTAATTTGTATTCTTATTTTGACAAGGAGGACTAAAAGTATGAATAGTAAA
This sequence comes from Treponema sp. UBA1798, assembly GCA_002319875.1. Taxonomy (GTDB): domain Bacteria; phylum Spirochaetota; class Spirochaetia; order Treponematales; family Treponemataceae; genus Treponema_D. Next base: position 4,234 of record DCFS01000330.1, read on the forward strand.
AAGACAGCAGCCCTGGCACTCAGCATACTGCTTGCACTACCGGTGGCAGTAACGGCTGGCGGAAATAAAGACGCCGGTGCGGAGAAAAAGAGCAGCTATATGCGCTTTGCCTGGTGGGGAAATCCGTCTCGGGATGAACGTACTATTAAAGTTGCACAAATGTATATGGCTGCAAACCCGGGAACGACGATCGATACGGAAACAACGGGCTGGGCCGGATATTGGGATAAACTGAATACCCAGGCAGGTACCAATACGCTGCCGGATCTGATGCAGCACGACTATGCATACCTGTACCAGTGGGCCAGCAGAAATCAGCTGCTCGATCTGACAAAGTATATGAAAAGCGGCGTCATCAATACGTCAAAAATCGATTCTTCCATTCTCGCGGCGGGTACAGTCAACGGGAAAGTCTACGGAATCAGTATGGGCACCAATGCCATGGGCCTGTGCTATAATAAAAATATTCTGGAAAAGGCCGGCGTCAAAATCGACCAGCTCAAGTGGACATGGAATGATCTGGAACAGATATCCACAACCATCTACCAGAAAACCGGGGTACAGACTATCCCGTTCGGGACGATTGATGTCCGGCCGATATTTGAAAACGAACTGCGCCAGACGGGTGCTTCTTTCTATGCAAAAGACGGTAAAAGCCTCGGCTTTACCGATACATCCATGCTGAAAAATTTCTGGGACATGCAGGTACGGATGATAAAGGCTGGCGTTATGCTTCCAGCGGATGTCGCATTCGTTACGGTCACCGTTGACGAGAGCCTTTTTGCAAAGGAAAAGAGCTGGTGTGATTTCGTCTGGAGCAATCAGCTGATAGCCACCCAGAAAGCGCTCAACAAACCTATCGAACTTGTACTGATGCCCAGAATCCAGAATGCAAAAAGACCGGGCACCTATCTTAAACCTTCCATGTTTTTCTCGATTCCCGCCAGTGCGGAAAATCCCGATATGGCAGCAAAAGTGCTGAACTATTACCTTAACGACCTCAAGGCGAACGATGTTCTTCTCGGCGAACGCGGCGTTCCCTGCCCGAGCGACGTTCTGGCGAGCGTATCGGCGAAAGTCGACCCTGTCATGAAACAGTCATACGATTTTGTTGCAGTTGCTGCAAAAAACTCCAGTCCTATCGACCCTCCTGATCCGTCTGCTTCAGGTGAAGTCCTGAAAATTCTGCGTGACGTTACCCAGGAAGTCCTTACCGGGGCTATTACATCCGATGAAGGTGTAAAAAAGTTCGTGGAAAAAGCGAATGCAGCTCTTGCAAAATAACGGATAATCCAGAATGGGGCTGCCTGAAAAGTAATTGCGGGCAGCCTTTTCTTTTTCAGGAGTATACATAATGAAGAAACAGCCGGAATTTGTTCATCATCCGGAGTTGAAGAAAAAACGTCTGATGCAGGATGTTGCCGGATATGCGTTCATCAGCCCCTGGCTGATAGGTTTTTTTGCGTTCTCAATAATACCGATTCTGGTATCCCTTTATTATTCGTTTACAAAATACGATATTCTCAGTACACCGGTATTTGCCGGCCTTGCAAATTATAAAAACATGATACACGACGACCTGTTCTGGCAGTCGCTTAAAGTTACTTTTTTTTATGCATTCGTCTCTGTTCCTCTGAGACTTATTTTTGCGTTTTTCGTCGCGATGCTGTTTAACCGGGGAACAAAAGCCATCCGGGTTTATCAGGCAGTATATTACCTGCCATCCATTGTCGGCGGGAGTATTGCAATAGCAGTCATGTGGCGGAGACTTTTCATGTCTGACGGCGCTCTCAATGCAGCACTCGGTCTGATTGGTCTTCATTCAACAATAAGCTGGATTGGACGGGCAGATACGGCGATATGGACCCTTATTATTCTTGCCGTATGGCAGTTCGGTTCTTCAATGCTCATATTTCTTGCAGGCCTCCGGCAGATTCCCCAGACGTATTACGAAGCGGCTTCCATTGACGGCGCAGGCAGAATCATGCAGTTTATTCATATTACGATACCCCAGATGACACCTGTAATCTTTTTTAACCTCGTCATGCAGCTTATAAACGGGTTTACGGTCTTTACACAGGCCTTCGTCGTTTCCGGGGGATCCGGGGACCCTATGAACAGTACACTCGTCTATGCGCTGTATCTATACCAGAACGCGTTCAAATATTTCGACATGGGATACAGTTCCGCACTTGCATGGATACTGGTACTTATTATCGCTCTTTTCACCGGATTCCTGTTTAAGACATCAGGCAAATGGGTATTTTACGAATCGAAAGCAGGAGGCAACTGAGTATGAGTATTTATGCACAGTCAAAGCAGCGGCGTATTACCGAAACAGTCCTGTTCCATCTCTTCGTCATTCTGCTGGGTTTTCTCATGCTGTATCCGATACTATGGATGATGGCAAATTCGTTCAAGGCAAATTCAGAAATATTCGGTACTTCGTCGCTGCTGCCTAAAACATTTCATTTTGATAACTACTACCGTGGCTGGATGTTTAATCATTCCACCACATTTGCCGTCTTCTTTAAGAATTCATTTTTTTATACAATTCTTTCAACAATAGGAGCGGTCATTTCTTCCTCAATTGTTGCATACGGTTTTGCACGTATCAATTTCCGCGGCCGCAGTTTCTGGTATGCATGTATGTTTCTTACGCTCATGCTGCCATATCAGGTGGTCATGATTCCGCAGTTTATTATTTTCAAGCAGCTCAACTGGATCAATACGTTTCTCCCGCTCATAGTTCCCCAATTCACGGGACAGGCCTTTTTTATTTTCCTTATGGTACAGTTTATCAGGGGAATCCCGATAGAACTTGACCAGTCAGCGATGATAGACGGATGCAATAAATGGACCATCTTTGTCAGGATCATTTTTCCGCTCATAAAGCCTGCTGTTATAACTTCGACAATATTCAGTTTTTACTGGAGGTGGGACGACTTCCTCGGCCCCCTGCTCTATCTGAATAAACCACGGAGTTTTACCGTTTCCCTTGCGCTTCGTATGTTCTCCGATCCGCAGACGACTACCGACTGGGGAGCCATTTTCGCGATGGGGACACTCTCGCTCATTCCTGTTATTGCCATATTCCTGATTTTCCAGAAATATATCGTACAGGGACTCGTTACGTCAGGTTTGAAAGGCTGAGACAGTTTTATGATGTTACGGGGAAAAAAACTTCGTTCCGGGGGTATTTCTGAAAACAAATCCGCGATACTTTATGAATTAAGTCACTACAATATAAATACTTAATTCATAAAACAAGGCAGATGGACACGTAAGTAAAACGTTCGTGACGCTTCCTGTTCCCGTAAAAAAGACCGTCCGGAAAAGTTCATGACAATTCCGGACGGTCTTTCTGTTTCCAGAGGAACACTGATCCGGTCACAGGGACTTAATCAGTGTTTTCCCAGATATTTTACGTTCTTTTACTTTTTAGCAGTAATCGTAATCTTCTCCGCCATTGCACTGTCCTTCTGATCCAGCGCATGTTTTTCTTTACGGTATTTACCGGCTGGAATATCGGTAAGTGCAGACTCATTACACCGGCGTGCAATACTTACATAATCAGCGGTTGCAGTTGAAACCGCATTTGAGGCAGCATTTACAATACTTCCTAAAAGCCCGAACCCGCTCAGCTGTGTTCTGGCTGATGTATCACAATTAATCGTCGCATCACGATGGTACAGGATTTCATTCGTCTTTGTTGACTTAAAGATATATTCAATCTCGATTGTAACACTGTTCCCGACCATTGATTTTTTCCAGCTTTTAATCACGGTAAACACTGCAACATCCGCACCAAAGAGTTTTTTAAATTTTGAAAGATCCGCATTAACAAAGTTCTCTGAGTCATAGGCACTTTCTTTCTGAAGAGTTTCAAGTGCCAGGTACGGCGGTAAAACGTAATAGCCGGCTTCGCAGACCGGTACATTCATTGTCGTATAGAAATAATCTTTTGCATCAACATTGGTACTGTTATTAATCGGCGGCATGATAATCATTACAAGAGGATCTTCCGCATACATATCTTTAAAAGCTGCAATTTTTGTTGATGATGCACAGGAAGCAAGCATCAGAAGGAATGAGACTGCAAGTGTTGTAAATGTAATTCTGTTTTTCATTATTTTTCAAGCCTCTTAATAATCTGTGAAACGAATACTTTTGATTCCGGATACAGTTCAACTTCTTTCTGAAGCATTGCTTTTCCGTCTTTCACTTTACCGGCTTTTATCAGCAGGTAACCGTAATCGGCATAGACTCCGGGGGGAACAGCAGCGCGGGAAGCATTCTGCTTTTTAATCATCTTCTCATAGGTTTCTGTAAGCTGCTTCAGAGATTTATCATCGGCATTTTTCAGATACTTGTAGGAATCTTCCTGATAGTCATACCAGTCATACAGAGGTTTATTACTTGCACAAGCAATGCCGGTAAAAGCCATCAGCACACAGACGGCAATAAATCCGCCTTTTTTTAAAATAGTCTTTTTCATGGTAACTCCACATATCTTATTTCCTGAGCGGAAACAAAAATTTCTTTTGTTAATATTTTCTGACCATTAAGAGATACTTCCAGGGTATGTTTACCCGGTGTTACTGCATAGGTCCTGTCATTTTTTGTCTTTCTCTGATTGATATCGTTTACCCCTGCAATAATTGTTACCGTACCGTCAATAACGACTGATACGGAATCATATTTTGCAGCGCTTACAAACTGTATATAAGCGGTATCTTCTCTATCTGAAACAATAGATTTTGCACTCCTGCAGCCGGCAGGAAAAAACAAGGCTGCGGCAAGCATGAATATAAAGAACTTTTTCATTTATCCTCCCTGATTTCGTACTGATCAAGATTTTTTGAATCAACAGTACCTTCGGTAACCTGTACAAGAGAATACTCGTCCGCAGCGGTAGTACCTTCTGTTGTAAGAACTTTTACGGTACCCGTTTTCTTTCCGGGAAGTTCTATAAGCATTCCGGTCTGCGGATTCTTTACTTTCCTGCCTTTTGCATAGACCGCATATACGTCACCGGCTTTTATTCCCTGCGTTTTACCGCCGGAAATAACGACAGCGTCACTATCATATGACAGAAAATATGATTTCCAGGGTCTGTCCATACAGTTATTTATGACATTTTCTACCAGCTTTGAAATTGCAGCGCTGATTGCCTTGTCACTCAGCGTTGCATCAAATCCGGCCTGACCGCCGAAACCCAGTATGGTAGACGCCTCTGTCTCAGCTTCACCTTTTCCCTCTTCCGAATAGATAATCTGTCCTGTTGAAACATCTACTAAGCGCAGACTCACACCGGCCTGGACAATCTGTTTTTTTGTCCGTGAAAAAACATTATTTTCTCCGATGTTTTTGCGTCCATATTCAGTGATGGAACCGATGATAAGATAATCAGCCCCAACCTTCTGGAACTTTTCTTTATCATCAAAATTCATTTCAGCAGTAATTTTGTCCGCATCAGCCCGTTCGAGAAGAATAAACTTTCCGGAAGCCGCAAGTTTTGTGGAAAGAATATCTACTGCCTGTTTTTCAAGCGGATCATTCTCTTTGTCATAAAAAGCACCTTTTGCATATTC
>DCFS01000330.1:10096-16032 GCA_002319875.1 Treponema sp. UBA1798
CATATTCCGTTTCATTGGAAAAACGCGCAATAGCCACCTTCCGTTTAAGCCCCTGATAGTTTTCTTTCCCGGCATTCTGCGTTTTCTCCTGATTCAAGGCACTTCTGTCAGCTTTTACATCCGGCTGCACAGAAGCACAGCCTGCAAGCATCAGAAGAAAGAATCCGCAGAGTATATACTGGATACGATTCATGTTAACTCCTGTCGTATTATTGATTTTAAATTTATTTTTATTTATAGAGGTATAAAAAAAAGCTGTCAATAATTACTTTGGAGATATTACAGGTATTGATGAAGATTCGTAAACTTTTTTACCTGATTATTATGCAGCGGTATTATGATTACCTGTTTCTGCATAATAATCAGGCTCTATCCGTTTCTATTTGAGAGACAGTATTTCGACACCGGCAAGGATAACTATGCCGATACCGTGCGTATCGTTTAAACGGGGCAGCAGATGCTCAGCATAGTATTTCGGATTAAATGAAAATTCGGAACCGCGGCATACACCGTATATGTTCCCGTTTCTGTCTATTGAAGTATGTTCCAGCGCATTCCATGCCTTTATACAGGACTTACGGTATGGTTCAGTATCACCGGCAAACCAGCCGTAACGTATACCCCGGGAAAAAGCACAGATAAACATCGCCGTACATGAAGTTTCAGGATAGGAAGACGGCATGGTAAGCACCTGATGCCACATGCCGCTTTCATCCTGACAGCGCAGATACGCTGCTGCAAGCGTCCTGAAAAAATCAAGCAGTGCGGCACGCCTGCAGTGGTCTTCGGGCAATACCCGGAGCAGTTCCGTAAGGGAAAAAATCACCCAGCCGTTTCCCCTGCCCCACGGGACACCGGTATTCATTCCGCGTTTGAAATCATAGACATGAGCCATCAGAGAACTTTCAGGCATAAACAGACGTTCCTTAAAACCGGCAAACTGTCCTGCCGCATCATCAAATATTGCGTCGTTTCCGGTGAGTGCCGCATAGCGGCATAAAAACGGAATACTCATATACAGGTCATCCGCCCACATAGTCCCGTCGTGAAAATGATGCATCATCTCCTTTCTGAAAAAAGTGCCGTCTTCAAGGCGCGACTGTTTATGGAGAATATAATTTCCCGCATATTCAGCGATCCGTTTATAATCGTCCGCTATAGAATGATCTTTTGCCACTTCCAGCATAAGCGAGCCGAAAGAACCGCAGTCGTCAAGGCTGTCAAGGCTCGTAAGGAGGTGATGGACAGCAGTAGCCCCGCCGAACATATCATGATCGAAACGGGCATAGTCAAACGTACGGACGGCTTTTGAAACATGAGAGCAGACATATGACGATATTTTCTTCCCGAAAGCAGAAGCAGGATCCTTTGAAAGGAAATACCGCGAAAGTTCCGTCAATCCGTACAGGGTAACCCCCAGCGGATAGTTCCAGTGTCCGAACAACGGGTTTTCATTATACAGCCGTACCCAGCAGTCAGGCATATCAAGGTGGTACCAGTGAACGTCGGGAAATGTACCTGCAGGACGGTCCCGGTCAAAACGAAAATTACCCGGATAGCGGAAAGGCCCCGTATACGACCACACGTATGCAGCGGCGGATTCCGGCGTCCGCTTATCAAAGAAAACACTCTGCAGCGTTACCGGCCCGCTTTCACCGGAAAAAGAAAGCGCTGCATTCCAGCAACCGGTACCCGGACACACAGAATACAGAACCAGCGTTTCCTTTCTGCCGGACAGATGGATCACAGCAGAATCTTTACCTGTTCCGGAAAAGTGACAGACTTCTTTCCTGCCCATATATAACGTACTGTCACCGGTATGATCACAGGTTACCGTACAGGCTCCCTTGTTGCCGGAAACAGAGCATACGGCAACTGCAGTCAGACCTTTCATCCGTATTCCGGTGCCGTACAGTCTGCCGAAACAGCCTTTTGCCTTTTCAGCTTCAGTCCACGTATGCGGACGGATAAAGAGGTTATCCCATTTTTCCGGATACTCCTGAAGTTCTTTCTGCACTTCTGTAAACGGCAGGGTATAATCGAAACCTTCAATTTCCGTATAACCGGAAAGTCCCCGCGTAAAAAAATAATCAAGCTTTCCAAGCCAGGTGCCGAATTCGCCTCCGAAACCGGCCTTTGTTTTTGTAAACCGGAGCAATAGCCGGTTTATTCCCTTTTTAACAGGTATTGTAAGCGCAACAGCTTTTCCGCTGTACCGTTCGGCTACTATATCCGTTCCGTAAATCTGCTTCCCGTTCATCCACAGTTTTACCGGACCAAAAGGAATAAGGGTAAACTGTAATTCAGCAGAAGAAGAGCTGCGGTATATACCACGCGCATAGGTATACATCCCGTCTGCCGCTTCAGGAAAAAACTTTGAAAAATCTGCCACATACCGGTAGTCTTTCCCCCGGAGGATGCCATCCGTTATATACGGACGCGCAGTATATTCATACCGCGGATTTTTCTGTATATAACGCGCAGCAATACGGGAGACCGTTGCCTCTGCATCACCATGAGAATCATTTGATACTGCCTGTAAATCATCAAAATAAAATGCCATAATGCTGTAAGTATACCATCAGAAAAAAGAGACCGGCACAGACAAAACAGTACATTTATAGCACGAAAACGGCAGCGAACTATTACCGTGCAGCTAAAGGCTCCGGGTTAAATCCTCATGACTTAATCGACCGGCATTAACTGCGACAGTTCATCAGACGTAAGTTCACGAAACTGTCCCGGCAGAAGCGACGGATCAAGCCGGAGATTTCCCATGGATATGCGCTTTAAGTATACGACCTTATTTCCGAGAGCCGCAAACATGCGTTTTACCTGATGATACTTTCCTTCATAAATAGTAAGCTGCGCAGCCGCATGAGCAGAACCGGAAAATACCGCATCGTCAATCCATTTTAATTCCGCAGGAAGGCAGTCTGCTCCACATTCATTATCTTCCGGTTCAATGTGGATGCCTGCTGTGAAAGCCTTTATGTATGCATCACGCTGCTTTCCGTCAGGATTATCACGAAGGTATACAAGATACGTTTTACTGACATGTGTTTTGGGTGAAATAAGCCTGTGTGTCAGCGCACCATCCGTAGTCAGCAGAAGAAGCCCTTCCGTATCGATATCAAGACGGCCGACAGGATGAAGATCCTGCGCGCATATACCGCTGCGGTATTCACTGTCAAGAAGATCAAAGACAGTTTTATGTTCACCGTCTCTGGATGCACATACAACATCAACGCATTTATTCATCATAAGGTACACACTGGTTCGTAACGTAATTTTTTCGCCGTCGATGGCAATTACATCCCGCAGCACATCCGCATGAGTGCCGCCATCCGTAACAGTTTTACCGTTTACCATGACAGTCCCCTCATGCAGAAGACGTTTTACATCCCTGCGTGTACCGTATCCCTGGTTTGCAAGAATTTTATCAAGCCGTTCGGATACTGCAGCCATTATTTCCGATCCTCAATAGGCACATAAGTGCGTTCTTCACACACACTCTGGTAAGCAGGGCGGTATATACGTCCGCACGCGACAATCTCTTCAATCCGGTGCGCGGACCAGCCGGCTATACGGGAAATAGCAAACAGCGGGGTAAACAGTTCCCGCGGTATATTAAGCATAGAATAAACAAACCCGCTGTAAAAATCGACATTTGAACAGATCTGCTTCGAGTCACCATGGACTTCCGCAAGTACTACGGGCGCAAGCCTTTCAATGAGACAGTACAAACCATACTCATCTTCAAGTCCTTTATCTTTTGCAAGTGAAGCCGCCTGATCGCGCAAAAGGACAGCACGGGGATCACTTATCGTATAGACCGCATGTCCCTGTCCGTAAATCAGTCCCGTGCGGTCGAATGCATTCCGTGTGGCAATTTTATACAGATAATCATGAACCTGTTTTTCGCTGCCCCAGTCGGAAACATTCGCCTTTATATCATCCATCATTTCCATGACGCGGATATTCGCACCACCGTGGCGTCTGCCCTTAAGCGAACCAACCGCAGCTGCAATGGCAGAATACGTATCCGTATCTGCGGAAGACACTACATGCACGGTCAGGCTGGAATTATTTCCGCCACCGTGTTCTGCGTGAACGATAAGCGCAAGGTCAAGCAGATGTGCCTCAAGCGGCGTATACTGTTTGTCGCTCCGGATAAGACGCAAAAAGTTTTCCGCTGTAGAAAGTCCGGGCTCGGGGTTGTGTATATACATACTCAGGCCGTCAAAATACCGGCGCTTTGCCTGATAGGCATATGCAACAATAGACGAAAAACGCGAAATAAGTTCAATACACTGACGGAGGATATTCGCCACGGAACGGTTTTCAGGATCAGGGTCATACGAATAACTGGCCAGAACCCCGCGGGCGAGCTTATTCATAATGTCACTCGACGGGGCTTTCATGATCATATCTTCCGTAAAATTGGGCGGAAGTTCACGTATCGAGCCCATAAAGTCATGAAATTCATCAAGCTGTGCCTGCGTAGGCAGCTCTCCGAACAAAAGCAGATACACACACTGCGAGAACCCGAACTGTTTATGTTTTTCAGCGTCTCCTATAAGATCTTCCACATCATATCCGCGGTACAAAAGCCTGCCGGGAATCGGAACTTTTTTACCGTCTTTCATTTCATAGCCGACAACATCACCGATACGTGTTAAACCGACGCAGACACCGGTCCCGTTCGCATAACGCAGACCGCGTTTTACATCATATTTTTCATATAAATCCGGATTGATAGGATCATTCTGCTCGGCAAGGACTGACAGCTTTTCAAGAAAAGAATTTTCGTTTTTCTTCATAGGTAACTCCATTGTTACGTCACTAGCAAGTGCATATTTATACACACGCATTCGATAATTTTTCATAATTATACAGATATAAAAACAGATATGCAATAACCTTTGACAACATGCCTTTGCATTACTTGAAACAGTACGTATAAATTACTACAATTACTTCCATGAAACCACAATTAATAAAGGACATTCTTACGTCCGAACCTGACGACCGCATGGTCACAGTATGCGGCTGGGTACGAACCATACGCGATTCCAAAAATCTTGTATTTATCCAGGTAAACGACGGTTCCTGTTTTGCATCCATACAGCTTACTTTTGACCGCAATACTTCTTCAGCGGATACTGACAATGCAACTATAGAAAATGCAGTCAGAAAAATAACGACAGGGGCTTCCATAAAAGCGGAAGGTACACTTATTGCATCCCCCGCCAGCGGACAGGCCGTAGAGGTGACGCTCAAATCACTGACCATACTGGGCGAATGTCCGCCGGACACCTATCCGCTGCAGAAAAACAAAATGTCCATGGAATATCTGCGTGATAACGCACATCTGCGGGCGCGGACAAATACATTCGGTGCAGTTTTCCGGATGCGCAACCAGATGGCCTTTGCGGTTCATTCCTTTTTCCAGGAACGCGGCTTTCAGTATATCAACACACCGCTTATCACCTGCAGTGATGCAGAGGGTGCCGGTGAAATGTTTCAGGTGACGACCCTCTCGCTTGAAAAGGTTGCTGAAATCGGCATTACAGCCGGAGCGAAGGGCAAAGATCCGGCAAAGGCTGCCGAACTTGTCGACTATACAAAGGACTTTTTCGGTAAAAAAGCAAACCTCACGGTGAGCGGTCAGCTGGAAGCGGAAACGCTTGCTACCGCCCTGAGCCGTGTTTATACATTCGGTCCGACATTCAGGGCTGAAAATTCCAATACCCCGCGGCATTTGTCAGAGTTCTGGATGATCGAACCCGAAATGGCTTTCTTCGATCTGAACGACGATATGGATATAGAAGAGGAATTCGTAAAATATCTTTTGAACTGGGCGCTGGCAAAATGCAGCAGTGACCTCGAGTTCTTTGATAAACGTATACAGCCGGGACTCATCGACATGCTCA
>DCFS01000330.1:16367-17142 GCA_002319875.1 Treponema sp. UBA1798
CACGCCGACAAGTTCGAATATAAACCTTTCTGGGGCTGCGATCTGCAGACTGAGCATGAACGCTACCTCACCGAACAGATCTATAAATGTCCGGTTATGGTATACAACTACCCGAAGGAAATCAAAGCCTTCTATATGAAGCTGAACGACGATAATAAAACGGTAAAAGCGGTGGACGTTCTTGTTCCCGGACTGGGAGAAATTATCGGAGGCAGCGAACGCGAAGAAAACTATGATAAACTGCTTGCAGCCTGCGAATCCCGCAACATGGATATGAAAAATTATCAGTGGTATCTTGACCTCCGCCGCTTCGGAACCGTACCGCATTCCGGATTCGGTCTCGGTTTCGAGCGTCTGCTGCGTTACGTTACCGGTATGGCAAACATACGCGATGTAATTCCGTATCCGCGCGCCCCGAAGCTTGCGGACTTCTAGAATCATACTGTCTGAGGCTTCTGCAATTAATCAGCATTCCCTTACTGAAAGTACCGTGAGATCCTGACTCTTTCTCACGGTACTTTCAGAAGAAACTCCGGGAGTCTGAGGCAGAAACTCACGGTATTCCATTTAAAAGCTCCGGCATGCAGAGACAAAAGCTCCCGGAGTTCTTCCTGAAAACTCACGGAGAAAAAGCCGGAAATACGCGGTGAAAATCAGTAAAACGGGAAAATCGTAAAACCCGCCGAAGGAACAGCGGAATCTGTTTCCCCTTATATCAATGAGCCACTTTCAAAAGTCTGTTAATTTTTGAAAGTGGCTTTATAGAATTTTTCAA
>DCFS01000330.1:17370-29600 GCA_002319875.1 Treponema sp. UBA1798
AGTGGCTTTATAGAATTTTTCAAACCCTTATATTACAACTATTTGAAAAATTCTATCATTACATCTAAGGTTGCGTTTTCAAAACTCGTCTGACTTTTGAAAACGCCTCCAACAAATTGCATTTTTACTATTTTCATGTTATAGTAAAATCAGCATGGAATCGAGAGAAAACCCTGTCTACGGGCGGAAAGTATTTTTTTTGAATCCTCCTTTCAATATCAGAAAACTGGTAGTTTCCAGACTCCAGGAACTCGAATACGAAGTTTACGTAATAGATGATTACAAGAATGCGAAGAATATTCTGCGTCATTATCCTGATTCCATTTGCTTTATTAATATTGATAATCATGACGGGAACCAGCTTTCTGTCAACCAATGGTTTAATTTTCTCCAGTCCTTTGCAGAAGACTCTGTACTGAGAACCATTTATACGGGTATCCTTTCTGGAAGAACCGGGCAATCAGAAAAAAATTTTTTTCTGCTGAATGCTTCTATTCCGGCAGGCTTTATTTCCACTACCGACACTGCGGAAAGTCTGACAGAAAGCCTGACAGAAATTCTCGATATAAACGGCGCAAAAGGCCGGCGGCAGTATGTCCGGGTAAAATGCCCTTCGGGAAGCATGGCTAATATAAAGTGTACGGTTAACGGAGTCACCTATGTTCTGCCTGTCATAGATATCAGTTCCGTAGGGCTTGCATGTGAAATCCCTGAAAGTTATCAGAATATCTTTCCCCAGAATACGCTGCTGCGCGATATAACGATACGGCTTAATGGTAAACCTATCGCCTGCTCAGTTGCCGTATTTGCAATAAAACAGGTAGGTGATAAATTCTCCCTCATTCTCCTTCTTCTGAAAGGCACCCCCTATACGGTAAAAGATGCGATCCGTACCTATGTTTTTACAACACTGCGTGAAGAAATGGTTTCAAGCATAGAAGGAGAACAGCCGGATACAACCGACTATCCGAATGTTATTATCCAGAAAGATAAAGACGCCTTTCTGATAGATGCGGATGAAAACGAATCGGATAAGGTCGAAACCAGAAAACCGCAGAGCGGCCAGACATTTACTACGTTATACTGAACGCCACACCATGAAAAAAAGGCAGTCCGGCAAAAACAGGAAAATAACGTTTACGACAGCGGCACAAACCTGTTTTCTGGCAGCCTCTCTTTTTATCCGGAACAATCTGACATCTTTTGCATCGGCCTGTGCATTCGGTTTTCTCTTTTCGTTTATTCCTGTCGTAATGATGATTTTCATTATACTGATCCGCATACTGCATGCTTCTCCGGAAATACTGTATTCACTGATAAGTTCTGACCGGTTCTTCAGCAATATTTTCAGCATGCAATCGCTTCTCGGGTCAATCAGATCCATCGGCAGAGTCGGCAGTTTTGAAGTATTCATAGTTATATCGATTTTCTGGATGGCAAGACGTTTTTTTGCATCAGTCATGGATGGTATGTACAAAATTTTCCACAAAGCAGCCCCTCCCCGTCCGGTACTGTCACAGCTTCTGATATTCGCAGGAGAAGTTTTCATTGTTATACTGACCGCGTCTGTTATCTTTATCATTATTTCAGCCCGGGCAGTCTTTTCCCTGCCTTTCTCCGGCCCGCTTAGAACTGCTGCCCCGGAAGTTTTCAGTATCATGGTCCGGCGCCTTGCAGACTGGCTGCCGTATTTTCTGGCTCTGCTGTTTATCGCACTAACATACAAAACTGCATCGGGAACAAGGCCGTCCGTGCCCCTGTGTGTTACAGCTGCTGCGAGCTGTACGCTGACATACCGGGCAGCCGTAAAACTGATGAATATTCTTATCGATAAAAACAAATACGATCTGATTTACGGCGTACTCAGCCACCTTATCGTTCTTCTGATGGAGGTATTTGTTTTTTTTATACTGGTTCTGCTTTTTGCAGAAGTTATCTACGTTATACAGTTTTTTGATCTTCTTCTCCTCGGTGAACTGTACCTGCTGCCGTCCATAGAGAAAAAAGATCTGCTGTCATTGTTCCGCAGGAAACTTTTTATCCGACCTGACTATCTTATGTGCGGGGATAAAAATATAATCCGATGTAAAACCGGACAAACTGTTTTTACGGTATCCGATACAACAACCGATGTGTTTTACATCGCGGAAGGAAAAATAAGGCTGAACCGTCAGGGAACCTGTACGTTTTTCGGCAGAGGCTGTTTTTTCGGTGAACAAGCATGTATTTTCAATAAGAAACGCGATGAGGAAGCTACAGCTGTCTGCAATTCACAAATAATACGCATCGACGGTTCACGGTTCAGACAACTGATCGAACAGGATCCGAGAGTGGCAGCAAAATCCATGTCCCAAATATCAGATTACTTCACCCGGATTTATGGACGAACAGGCAGCTTTCTGGTATAGTTTTACGTAACGGTGAGCGGATTCTTGTATCTGGTCACCGTTTATCTTTATCAGTGGATTTCTATTTTTTTCTTTCGTGGGAGCAGGAGAATGACCAAGTATATTTTTATCACGGGAGGCGTCGTATCCGGACTAGGCAAGGGTATTGCAGCAGCTTCGCTCGGATTGATTCTTAAAAGTCGCGGATTAAAAGTCGTAAACCAGAAATTTGACCCGTATCTGAATATCGATCCGGGAACGATGAATCCCTATCAGCATGGAGAAGTTTTCGTCACAGATGACGGAGCCGAAACCGACCTTGACCTTGGTCATTATGAACGTTTTACCGATGCAACGCTTTCCCAGAGTTCGAATACGACAGCCGGCCGGGTATACCTTGCAGTTCTCAACAAGGAGAGGGAAGGCGGTTTCCACGGTGGTACCGTACAGGTCATTCCTAATGTTACGGAAGAAATCCTGCGTCGTATGCTGCTTTCCACGGCGGAAACAAATGCGGATGTTATCATAACGGAAATAGGCGGTACTGTTGGCGATATAGAATCGCTGCCATTCATGGAAGCAATCCGCCAGATCAAATACAAAGTCGGGGAAGAAAACTGCTGCTATATTCATCTGACCCTTGTCCCCTACATGCATAAATCCGGCGAACTGAAAACCAAACCGACACAGCACAGTGTCAAGGAGCTCCAGGAGCTCGGAATCAAACCAAACATTGTTATGCTCCGTACGGAATGCCCGGTGGACGATGCTACCCGGGAAAAACTTGCTTCGTTCTGTAACGTCGAAACCGCCTGCGTCATACAAAATCTCAACGCGGAATCCATATACGAAGTACCTCTCAAAATGGAAAAAGAAGGACTCGGGAAAGCTGTCTGCGATGTTCTGGGTATCAAAAATACGACAACCCATCTCGAAGCATGGGCGAAGATGGTTGACCGTTTCTATCATCCGGCAAAAGCTGTCACGATTGCACTTGTCGGTAAATATATAGAATTGCATGACGCATATCTTTCCGTTGTGGAATCGCTCACTCACGGTGGTATTTATAATGAAGCTGCCGTCACCGTCGACTGGGTAGATGCTGAGACGCTCACCGATGATGAGGTAACGGAAAACAGACTCGGTAAAGCGGACGGTATTATCGTTCCTGGCGGTTTCGGTGACCGCGGTATAGAGGGTATGATCCGTGCTGCAAAATTCGCACGTATACGCAAGATTCCGTATTTCGGCATATGCCTCGGTATGCAGATTGAAGTGATCGAATTTGCCCGTAATATCCTGAACTATGAAAATGCAAACTCAACAGAAATGAATAAAAACACAGCATATCCCGTCATCGACCTTATGCCGGACCAGAATGGCGTCATTCTGGGCGGAACGCTGCGTCTGGGGAAATACGAATGTAAGGTAACGGCGGGTACGCTTACGGAAAAAGCATACGGAACGTCAACTATATGGGAACGGCACCGGCATCGTTACGAATTCAATAATAAATACAGGGAAGAATTCAAAAGGGCCGGACTTATCATAGCCGGCATAAATCCCGAACGGGACCTTGTGGAAATATGTGAAGTTCCTGACCATCCGTGGATGCTTGGCGTGCAGTTCCACCCCGAATTCAAGAGCCGGCCGAACCGTGCACAGCCGCTGTTCCGGGACTTTATCAGTGCAGCCTGTGAATACAGGATGACACACAGTGTCCTTTCCGGCAAAACAGGAGAAGCAAAATGATGCGCAGCAAAATAGCAGTTCTTGATTTCGGAAGCCAATATGCCCATCTGATAGCAAAACGTTTCCGGATGCTTGGATATTATTCGGAAATCATGCTTCCATCAGCGCAGCTTTCTGATTTTGATTCAGTCAGTGGTATTGTGATGAGCGGCGGTCCCAGCTCCGTATACGAAGCAAATATTCCGGAATTTAATGAAAAAATACTGACGCTTCCGATTCCGCTCCTTGGCTTGTGCTACGGGCATCAACTGCTTGCGACAAGCTGCGGCGGAAAAGTTGAAAAGGCAGTTACAGGAGAATTCGGTTTTGCACAGCTTGAAAACACCGGAAGTGAATGTCCTCTTTTTAAGGGGATTACATTTCCTACGCAGGTATGGATGAGCCACCAGGACAGCGTTACGGATCCGGGGAAAGGTTTTGAAGTTACCGGTTCAACAAAGGATTGCAGATATGCGGCCGTACAGAATCCCGGAGAAAAGCGGTTCGGACTACAGTTCCACGTAGAAGTAAAGGATACGCCGGAAGGTAATACGATACTTGAAAATTTCGCCCGCTTTTGCGGTATGGAAAAAAACTGGGATCAGGATACGGTTCTTGATCTCATACTCGCAAATATAAAGCAGCAGGCAGGTAACAAAAAGGTCCTTCTGTTTCTGAGCGGTGGTGTGGACAGTACCGTTACGTTTGCATTGCTTAATAAAGCGCTGGGGCAGGACCGCGTTCTCGGTCTTCACATCAATAACGGTTTTATGCGTAAAAATGAAAGTTCCAAAGTCGCCGCACAATACCATAAATTCGGTTTCAGTAATTTTATCGTAGAAGATGCTTCCCGGAGTTTTCTGAAAGCCGTATACCATCTGACAGACCCTCAGAAAAAGCGCATGGCAATAGGTGAAACCTTTATCCAGGTACGTAACCAGGTAGTCGAAAAACAGCACCTGGAGGCGGACCAGTGGATGCTTGCGCAGGGAACACTCTACCCCGATATCATTGAAAGCGGGGGGACTAAAAACTCAAAAACGATCAAGACGCATCATAACCGTGTAGCAGGTATACAGGCTCTCATACAGCAAGGTCTTATCATAGAACCGCTGAAAGACCTGTATAAAGACGAAGTACGGAAAATCGGCAAAAAACTCGGTTTGAGTGACGAACTTATTATGCGCCATCCATTTCCCGGTCCCGGACTTTCAATCAATGTATTGTGTTCTGATGGTACGGTGAACGATAAAGACAGGGAAGAATATGCGCAGGCATGTAACGAAATAAAAAGTATGCAGCTTGACATGTTTGGCGCAGGCGGCAGCGCAGAAAACTGTCTGAAAGAACAATACATTCTGCCGGTACGTTCGGTCGGCGTTCAGGGAGATTTCAGAACCTATCGTTTCCCCGCGGTTCTGTCGTTTCTGCCGTCTGAAAGCGGCTTTTATGCCTCACCAGAAGACTGGAAACTCATAGAACAGGCTTCCTCATATATTACAAATAACGCATCCTGTATTAACCGGACACTTCTCAGGCTGTATCAGAAACCGGGAACAACGCTCAGCCTGCAGGAAGGATACTGCGACAAACGGCGCCTCGACCAGCTCCGGGAGGCAGACGATATTGTCCTCACTGAACTGCACCGGACAGACTGGTATAACAGGATCTTCCAGCACCTGACGATCGATCTGCCGTATGCAAGCACCGCAGACCGGGTCTCTTTTGTGCTGCGTCCGGTTGTAAGCGAAGACGTAATGACCGCCAGGTTTGCACACCTTGAACAGAACCTGCTGAGCAGCATCGTCCATCAGATTGCAGCTTTGGACTTCGTAGATGCCGTCTATTATGACGCAACAAATAAACCGCCTGCAACGTTCGGATGGGAATAAGTCGGAGCGTTTACATAAATGTAAACGCTCCTTAGGCAGAATTTGACTTGCGTCAAATTCTGCGGTTTGGCTTAAAAAGAACATCAGGGGGATGGAAAAAGACTGAAACTGGACGTTCCCGGAAGCTGACTTCAGGTCATATCTGACTTATAACAGAAAATTAACAAAGTTTTTTCTGTTTTTCCCTTGACAGGACAGGAATTCGTGATATCATATATACTAACATCGTAATTCGGCAAAGCTGCATTACAGCTTCTATTGAGTCATAAGGCACCTGAGTGTTGGTAATGGCTGCTGAAACGGTATTGAAAGGCGGCTCCGGACCGCATATTCCGGAAATTGTAAAAGTCCAGACCGCACTGCTTGCAGTTACGGATGGCTTTTATTGCAGGTAAGAAAGTAGTAAACTGCCGGGTCTTCATATACATGAAGACCCGTTTTTTTATCTTGAAAACTGTTCAATAAGCTCTGTAATTACAGGAATCAGCTGTTTTTTACGTGAGACTATATCCTTAAGATAATATACATTATCTTCCTTTTTCGGGAATGTCATATACTGCAGGAATTGTTCATCGCTTTCAAAAAGCAGGATACTGCTGAGCTGGGTTATATCCGTTACCAGCAGGGCACAGAATAAAGCCTTACGGCTTCTCCGCTCTATTTCGAGTTCATTCAGAAATTCTTTTTTACGCTTGAGTATCTCACCGGTATTATCAACTTCAATCTGGCTGACCGTATAGTCTTCCTTACCCTGCGTATATTCTTTCATATCCTGTTTTATTACTTCACTGGCAGAACGGCCGCCGATATGGCTGCCTGCGGCGATCAGTTCTTCACCCAGTTTCTGTATATCAAGATTCGTAATATTCGACAGGTATTCAGCCGTTTCACGGTCTGTATCGGTTGTCGTCGTAGACTGCAGGATAAGCGTGTCCGAAAGTATACCGCTCAGCAGAATACCTGCAATATCAAGCGGAATGGAAATCCGGTTTTCACGATACAGATTTGCAATAAGTGTTGAAGTAGCCCCTACAGGCTTGTTGATAAAAGTAATGGGATAGTTTGTTGCAAGCGTTCCCAGTTTATGATGATCTATCACTTCGAGCAGTTTATAGTGCTCCAGCCCCTCAACAGCCTGAATGATTTCATTGTGATCTACGAGTACGACTTCGACATTCGGTTCATGAAGCAGGTCGCTTTCCGAAATGATACCGATTACTTTATTTTCACCATTCGTAACGGGCAGACTCCGGCTTACGGATTCCTGCAGAAGCGGGCGGATCTTTGCGACACTGTCTCCCGGAAGCACAGGTTTCACCGTTGCATCAGCCATAACGGAAACAGGAGTAGAATAGGCTATAAGCATAGCGGTGGAAGAGGTATCATACGGACTGATCAGTACAGATACATTCTGTTTCTCCGCTTTCAAACGAAGTTCCTTATTCAGTACATTGCCCGATGTTATGACAAGCAGTTTTATTCCGGCATCAATTGCAGACTCCTGGATATCCTCCCTGTCACTGGCTATAACAACCAGATTTTCACTTTTATGTTCCTGCAATACGGCCTGAAAAGTTTCTGTTCTGGCAGCTCCTACAAGAACCGTACCTTTAAACAGTTCCTTTTCGTTTTTTACTATAATGGGCTGTGCGTTCAGAGTTGAATGGACCAGATCGACACTTGTCGTTATAGCCGATTTTTTTTCAGGGTTTAATATTTTAAGAACATCCTGCGCAAACGCATTGTAATGCAGCAGCGACTGATATTTGCCGCTTTCATCCACAACAGGAAGGACCTTGTAACTTTTCGCATCCATCTTTCCGATTGCTTCCCAGAGCGATGTATGACAGTCGACCGTATCGCAGCGGTCACGCATATAATACGCAGTTTTAGGAATCAGATCGGGAATATACTCCGGTACGGGAACTTTAAAGCGGGTAAAGATATACTCCGTCTGTGGAGAAAAATGGCCTGCCCGCGCGGCAACAAAATTTTCATATCCGAGTAACTGTTTAAGGCGCGCATATGCAGCGGCGGAAACACCGGAATCCGTATCAGGATTTTTATGACCGATGACATATACTGTTTTTTTCATTGCAACTATTGTGAAGCAATTCGGCGCTTTTGTCAAATTACAGCAGAAAAGGATTTCTTTTTTCATCGTAATCCGCCGGCTTGTACCAATATCTTGTTTGTCTCACGGATAATCAGTAAAATGTATATACTATGAAAAACGAAATTATCGGCGGGGATTTTGATCCCGTTGCTTTACCGGCGGAATTCATTAAAATATATGGCGGTACAGCGGACAGCATGCGGGAATTTGCGTCCCCTGCACGGATAAACATAATCGGCGAGCATATCGACTATAATGGCGGTAAAGTATTTCCCGCCGCCATCGATAAATATCTGTATGTTGCCATCCGGAAACGTACGGATACAAAGATTGTCTATAATGATCTCAAATTTCCGGGAACGTTTCAATTCGACACGGGCGATACGTTTTCCTATAAAAAAGAAAACGGCTATGCAAACTTCCTGAACGGAATCCTTTCCATACTGAAACGCAGGGGATGCAGGTTTCCCTGCGGATTCGATGTACTGATGGTAAGCAACATACCACCTGCCGGAGGTATCTCTTCGTCATCGGCACTTGAATGTGGCTTTGCATATGCGGTGTCTGAATTATTCGGTTTCAATATAAGCAGAAAAGACATAGCGCTTATCGGACAGCAGAGTGAACACGAGTTTATGCATGTAAATTGCGGCATTATGGATCAGTTCATTATTGCAACCGCGAAGAAAAATACTGCTGAACTGCTGGACTGTGCGACGATAGAATATGAGTACGTGCCTCTTGAACTGGGTGACTACCGTTTTGTCGTTATGAATACGAAGAAAAAGCGTCAGCTTGCTGATTCAAAATACAACGAGCGCAGATCACAGTGTGAAACAGGCCTTGCAATGTTACAGAAAGCTGCTGTTCCGCTTCCTTCAGGCGGCACGTATACAAATACAAGGGACATCCCGGATCTGTGCAGCCTCTCTGAGGCACAATTCGAAATATGCAGCAACGCACTGGACGACGAAGTTATACGGAAACGCGTGCGGCACTGCGTCACGGAAAACGTACGCGTTCTTCAGGCAGTTAATGCCTTGAAGGCAGGAAATCTCACGCTGCTGGGAACGCTGCTGAAGGCTTCGCATGAATCCTTAAAAACGGACTATGAAGTGACTGGTATAGAACTGGATACGCTGGCCGACACTGCAAACGCACAGAAAGGATGCATCGGAGCCCGTATGACAGGGGCAGGATTCGGAGGCTGTGCGATAGCTCTTGTACATAAAAATTCGATTCCGGCTTTTATCGACAGCGTTCAGAAAGAATATACCGCTGTAATCGGACACGAAGCAGGATTCTTTGACTGCACAAGCGGAGACGGCGTAAAAGAAATAGAATGATCAGACTCTTATCTATCTGCTCCAGTCCGCAGGAGCGGTAGTATACAGGCAGTTTGTATGAAATACCGCCCCATGAAGTTTCCATTGCACGGTAACTCCGCGGATCTTTCTTTCCGAGTCAACAAGGTTTGCTACTGAAACAATCTGCACACCAGGATCAAGATCTGTCATGTGCCGAAAAGTACCGGCTTTTCCGGGAATTTCACCGGAGTTCGTTCCACCGTAGGGAATATGTACGGTGGCAGCTTTTTCACGGAACAGTCTTTCCGTTCTGAGAATTACTGCTGTCGCGTGGATATCATTTCCGGCAACCGTACTATTGACGATATATCCCGTATAAAGAGCTGCTGCTACTGCAGCAAAAAGCAGACATCCGGTACACATAATCAATACCTTCGACTTTACGATGCTACCATGTCGTTTCATTTTAACTCCTGAACGGGCACGGAGAGAACCTCTGCGAGACTACAGAAAGAGAAAACTCCAGCAATGTGAAGGAAAACAAAGGAGAAAATAGACATGTACATGCTGTTTTTGACTCACAAAACATATCCTGCCCGTTTTGTGTTTTATTTTATAATGTCAATAGTATAGGTTAGAAACAGGTATTCGTCAAACGGGATTTTAGTGTTAATGGAATTTATGGACATAAAAATAACGATTCTGCTGCCCGGGTCATCATCAAAAATTGCTGCTTTAGGGGGAACAAACAGATAATTACAGGCAGACTCTGTTTCCGATACAACGGTAAACATACCACGACCTGCAGGGACTTTTAAGGCACGCAGATTAAATCCAGTTGGCTTAACCGGCGCGCCTTTAAGGCAGTCTTTCTCCTTACAGCAGCCAGTCCTTTTCTTCACTCAGGAATATTTACGTACCGGTTTTTCATACAGGAATTTTTCCGGAAGTGTTACGTTGAAGTCCTTCGCCAGATGTCTGAAATCGTCGGGCTGTATCGTCTGCAGCTTATTCTGCGACATAGACAAAACTTTGACAAGCACTTCTGCAGCCTTTTCAATTGTATGCATAAGTCCGAATGTAATATCGAAATCTTCACCGGAACAGAACATTCCGTGATGCGCCCAGATCGCTGCATCATATTGTTTCATCAATTTGCTGGTAGCCACTGCTATATCCCTGCCGCCCGGTACCATCCACGGAACGACCCCGATTCCTGACGGAAATACCACCGGACACTCAGTCGCACTTTCCCACAATTCACGGGTAAAAACCTCATCTCTAAGCGGCAGCACGAACGTAAGCGCAATAACGTTAGTACAATGCGCATGATAAATAACACGATATTTTCCACCGGTCAACTGTTTTTTCACTTCATGGTTCATAAGGTGAGTCGGCAGTTCGCTTGTCGGTCTGCCTCCGTCACGCAAACCCCAGCGGATACGAAAATTTTTTCCTTTGCCGTCTATTTCAATAATGCAAATCGTTCCTTCCGGATCAAGAATTACATTCCGCATATATTTTCCACTGCCTGTTACCAGGAAGTACTCTCCGGCAAGATCGGGAACATCAGTACCGATCTGTGTCCAGGGTTGTTCTGTACCGAAGTTTTCTTCAACATCCTTTACTTCTGCCGGCTTCATGCGGTAAGAAAGATTCCCTCCGTTCCGCTCATGCCATCCCTGTTCCCATCCGTCGTTACATAAACGTACAAATCCCTGTACGAATGCGGCATCTGTAACTTTCATAACAAATCTCCTCAGCATGCATGTGCATGCTTAAGCCATTCGGCTTTATAATCTTCGTACCCGTATATATCAACAGGTAAAACGGGAGTACGGTCAATACCAATCAATCCGGATACTTCCGTATGGGTTTTACCGGTAAGTGCCATAAGGGCACTCATAGCACATCCCGTTGCAGTCGCCTCTTTCATCGTCGTAAGGAAACACCTGTTCCCTTTTAATACAGAAGCCAGCAGCGTATTGTACAATATATTACGGCGGAATCCACCCTCCGTAAATACATCCGTACTATTTTTCAGACCGGCACGGAAAAGCGCAGCCTCTGTCTGGATAACCATTGAAAGATCGAGTGCCGCAAAAAAATATTCACGGTCGGAAAGAATCGGGGGAACAGCGTTACCCGACTGCATATCCGCCAGCGGATAAAATATCCCGTTTTCATAAATCCCGGGTTCCGAATCGGGAAACTGCCCTGACCCACGCACCGCTTCAGGCAGTATAAAAACATTTTTTTCGTTTATAAGAGTCTGTAGCGAGGCCGTAACAGAAGCAGGGAAGTCTTTCGTATTACAGGTTTTCTGATACAGCCTTACATAGGTGTCAACTTCAAGCCCGCCGGTAAATATAGCAGTTTTAACCGGTTCATCAAGCGCGCTTCTGTTAAAGAAAACTATTTTTCCCAGATCTTTTTCAGAAAATTCTGCCTTACCGTGTACAGGATGCATACAGACGCACCAGGTTCCCGTCGAATTGAGAATAAAATCTCCCGAAGAATTCTGCCCCAGATACGGAAGCAGCGACGCATTGGAATCATGTATTCCGGCAGTTACGATAACCGATGGATCAAGTCCAAGTCGTTCCGCCGCTTCAGAAGTAAGCTTTCCGAGACTGGAACAGGCAGGAACTGAAAGTTCCGGCATTCTGGAACGAATTCCAAGCCTGTCCGTTACAGAAGACCAGTCATCCGCGGTATAATCCCACAGGTAGGTGTGACAACCGGTAAACGTCGGCTCATACGCTTTTCTGCCCGTCAGGCGGTATGCCCAATACTG
>DCFS01000237.1 GCA_002319875.1 Treponema sp. UBA1798
GCGTTATGTGAGCCACTTTCAAAAGTCTGTTAACTTTTGAAAGTGGCTTTATAGAATTTTTCAAACCCTTATATTATTACTATTTGAAAAATTCTATCATTACATCTAAGGTTGCGTTTTCAAAACTCGTCTGACTTTTGAAAACGCCTCATGTTTTTAATTTTACGGGGGGCAGTATGAAACAGATCGTCATTCAGTTTGGCGGAACCGGGGATCTTGCAATGAAAAAATTATATCCTGCATATGAACGACTTATTTCAGATGGATATGATTTTATCATTCTGGCACTTGGACGAAGGTTTAAGGGCAGGGATGATTTCATCGCTTCCGTCGCGGATAAAGTGTCGGATAAAGCTTTTTTGAGCAGACTTGAATACCAGTTTTACGATATGGATGCTCCTGATGCGACCGGTCCTCTTACCCGCAGGCTCCAGCAGCTTGTCGAGGGCTCTGAATCTGCAGAATTTATTTATTATCTTGCATTACAGCCGTCACTCTATGAAGAAGCTGTCCGGCAAATTCAAACCATAGACAAAACTTTTTCCTGTTCCTGCCGCCTCGAAAAAAAGATCATAGTTGAAAAACCGTTTGGTTTCGATCTGGAAACTTCAGAACGGTATAATACCATATTGATGCAGGCTTTTAGTGATAAGGAAATTTACCGTGTTGATCATTATCTGGGAAAGGAGTTTATGCAGAATCTCCTGACACTTCGTTTCCATAATGACATTATCAGAAGGATCTGGGATAATCATTCGATAGAGAGTATCCAGATTATATTTGATGAAACATATGGTGTCGATCAGCGGCTTGGTTTCTACGAAAAAATAGGCGTTGTAAGGGATACGGTACAGAATCATATTATGCAGATTATTACCTATCTTACGATGAACGAACCGATTGAATTTTCTCCTTCGGATATTGCCAGTGAAAAAATAAAAGTATTGCGGTCTATTGCACCTGTTACTGATTTTTATATGGGAAAGTACGAATCTCTGGGGGTCCAGAGTGGTCATGTTGTTAATACGCCGACCTATGCGGCATTCAAACTGTCCGTTAATACCTATGACTTTGCTGGGATTCCGATTTATGTACGGACCGGAAAGATGCAGAAGGAAGCAAAGTCCCTGATATATATCAAGTTCAGAAACTCCACCGGTAAGGTAATGCATGATTTGTCAATTGCTGAAAATAGTATTATCGTTACGATTCAACCTGTACTGACAATTGATATATGCATGAATATGAAGGAGCCGGGCAGTTCGTGGAAATCGAAGCCTGTCCGATTCCGCTTTAATCAGGCAGAAACATTCGGCGCTAATACGCCTGAGGCGTACGAGCAGATTGTCCGTAAAATTCTCAATGGAGACAAGAGCCTTTTCCCGACAATGAGCGAAATTACTGAAGCCTGGCGGATTGTAGCCCCGATGCTTGTTCCGGAATCTCCGATAGAAATATATCCTGTACGGACTCTTCCCCGATTTGTCGGCTCTTTTGCGAAAGATAACGGTTTTACCTGGTTCGCGTAGAGCCGGCATAGGAAAACTTACCAGACAATCAGATTTCCGCCATAAGTCAGTCCTGCACCAAAACCCACTGTCAGCAGTATATCGCCCTTTTTAAGAGTTTTTTCTGAGGCAAGTTCGTTAAGAGCCAGCGGGATAGAAGCGGTTGATGTATTCGCATATTTTTCGATATTCAGGAAGAAGAGGTCGGTACTGACGCCAAGCCGTTTAGCCGCTGCCTTTATAATCCGCTCGTTTGCCTGATGCGGGATAATCTTTGTAATTTGTCCTATTTCGATTTTTTCCTCTTCAAGCAGTCTTTTTATTGTTGTTGTGACCGCATTGACAGCGAAAAGATATACTTCCTGTCCGTTCATTTCTATGTGGGAGGGTTTTTCCACTGTTTCACCTGCGCGAAATGGATTGCGGGTACCACCTCTGCGGAGTATAAGGTACTCCGATCCGGAACCGTCTGCGCCCAAAATGGAATGTATTATACCGCGGCGCCCTTCTCCGGTACGTGGAGCATCGGTCTGTTCGAGTATAGCGGCTCCTGCACCGTCTCCAAACAGCACGCAGGTACTTCTATCTGTCCAGTCCGTAATACGCGAAAGCGTATCTGCACCTATGACAAGTGCTTTTTTTCTGTTTCCGCCGACCATCATGCCGGCTGCTATATCAAGCGCATACACAAACCCAGTACACCCGGCTGCTATATCAAAGGCCGCAGCTTTTGTTGCTCCGATGCGGTTTTGTACCATACAGGCCATTGCGGGAAATCCGGGGTAATCAGGGGACGCCGTTGCAACAACAATGAGGTCAAGTTCCTGTGCAATTTTTTCCGGCTCTTTCGGATTAATTTTTTTCAATGTGTCCATTGCAGCCTGATATGCAAGATCACTTGTTGCTTCGTTTTCGCTGGCAATATGCCGCATACCAATACCCGTATGGGAACGAATCCATTCGTCTGACGTGTCCACTATTTTTGCAAGGTCGTCATTCGTAAGTACCTTTTCAGGTGTATAACTGCCGGTAGCTATAATTTCTATTGCCATATAAAACTCCTGTTTTATGTAAAATTCTGAAACCTTTTTGCAGGAAAGCCTCTCTAATACATGTGGACGTTAGGAATATAGCATATATTATATAAATGTCAATATGACACATTGACATTTATGATAATAATGTCTATTTTTGCAGGAAACTGTTGTATTGGAGCACAGAAAATGCAGCGCGCATTGTTTTGTGTAGTTTACTATTTTGTATCAGGAAGTTTTATGAGAAAAGGAAAAATCAGTATAGACCGAGAACGATGCAAGGGATGCTATCTGTGCATACGTGCCTGTCCGGAACATCTTATTTCACCGGATACCAATGCAAATTCTACAGGGGTATATCCTGCCAGTTTCTCCGGATCTGCCGGTACCGGAGAATCAAAGTGCATAGCGTGCGGATCCTGTTATCAGGTATGTCCCGATACCGCTATTGAAGTATATGAGTTGTAAGGAGAAAACGGTGAAACAAAAACGGGTGCTGATGAAAGGAAATGAAGCTATTGCTGAAGCGGCAATACGTGCCGGCTGCGGTGCTTATTTCGGCTATCCTATTACGCCGCAGAATGAATTAATCGCATGGATGGCATGCCATATGCCTGAACACAACCGTATTTTTATTCAGGCCGAAAGCGAACTTGCGGCCATTAATATGGTATACGGTGCAGCCTGTACGGGGATGCGGGCTATGACCAGTTCTTCAAGCCCCGGCATATCGCTTAAGCAGGAAGGAATTTCCTATGCTGCCGGCGCGGATTTGCCGCTTGTTTTTGTAAACATGGTTCGCGGCGGTCCCGGACTCGGATCGATTGCGCCTGCCCAGAGTGATTATTTCCAGTCGACCAGGGGTGGCGGACATGGCGATTATCATGTTATTGTACTGGCTCCGAAGAGTGTTCAGGAAGCAGCGGACCTTACCTGTCTTGCTTTCGATCTGGCGGATAAATGGCGTATGCCGGCAATGATCCTGGGCGACGGACTTATCGGACAGATGATGGAAGGTGTAGTCCTTCCTGAATACCGGGACCTTTCCGCTCTTCCGGATAAGTCGG
>DCFS01000204.1:0-976 GCA_002319875.1 Treponema sp. UBA1798
CCTTCTACCGTAAACTCAAGCATCTTTGCAGCCCTGATGTAATCGCAGATTTCGATATTCGTAGCATACCAGATGTCGTCGCGGCCTTTTACTCTCTGCAGAAACTTTTCAATTATATCCCAGTTGTTGTCCCGGTCAAATTCATAGCTGTGGCCCCACAGGTAAAACAGTTTCAGATATTGCCGCTTCTGGAAATTAATGAACGCGTCGGCAAGTTCCATGATATTTTCGTTGTGATGACAGGTCGGGTTGAGCATGAACCAGTTTTCAGGCAGTTCAAAACTGTGCGTACTGTGTACGGTACGGGCATATTTTATTCCGACACCCGGCAGTAGTGTTTCGATTTCCCTGCTGGTTGAACCGTTCGGATACGAAAGCCCCATAACCGGTTTCCCCGTTATTTTTTCAAGCTGGATGCGGTCCTGTAAAATCTCCATTGCTACCTGTGAAATATTTTCCCTGCTGATTGTCGGATGCGTACAGGTATGACACGAAATTTCATGACCGGCATATACGTCCCTGTATTCACCGGCAGGAATCCGGTCAGATGTTTTTAACCCGCTGTTCAGGTGGAAAGTTCCCTTCACCTTATACTGATTGAATAATGCAACCAGTTTATAATCAGCGACTTTCCCGTCATCATAGCTGAAAGTCAGCGCTTTAGTTTTCCCCTGCGGATATGTATAATAAATTGTTCTCATAACCCCTCCGTTGAATTTTCTTTATGGTAATACCGGTTAAGTCATCAGGATTCAATCACCGTGCCCTTCAGGAAACACTGGTCAATGCGCTACGCATTTCCCTCATATTCCTTTATCAGCAGTTCGTCCGGACTGCGCTTCGGTACATGGTGAACACCGTTACCGTCATGCCAGTATTTTATATCGCCGCCTTTTTCCATTTTTTCAATAACGACTTCTTCTTTCGGAACTCCCAATGCCAGTACTAACGCTATTTCATATTGTGATGCAATATG
>DCFS01000204.1:1283-15166 GCA_002319875.1 Treponema sp. UBA1798
GACGGCTCCGAGCATGATCGCTTCCGCCTGAATACCTTCGTCGATTGCAGTCGACTTTGCTATCAGGGTATCGCGCAGCATGATGAGATAGGCGGATGGGCGTTCACCGGTTTTCGGGCCGCCCCATTCCGGCAGATATGCTGCAAAGCTCACATTCGCAAAAATAATGCCATTCGTTTCCGCATCAGTACTTGCAATATATTTTAACGGCATTTTATTGGCTCCGCTCGGAGTGAGGGCTGCATATTGAACCAGTGTACGCAGCTGAGCGGCAGATATTTTTTTGTCTTCATAAAAACGTCTGTAGGTACGTGTTTTTTTTATCAGACCGTAGAAATCCATATAAACGCTCCTGCTGATAGCTCAGATATAAAAATTTATCATGATTCAGATGCTTTGTACAGTTACAGTCAGCAATAACCGCATTCCTGAGCCCTCCTTGACATAGCGTGTGGTATCTTGCATAATTATGCACAAATCTGTATATAAGGGGTGTGTTTTGAAAACTGACGACAGAACTGTTGACATATTGGATTCTACGTTACGCGACGGGGCTCAGGGAGAGGGGATCAGTTTTTCAATTCAGGATAAGATACACATCGTTCACTCTCTTGATGATCTCGGGGTAACTTATATTGAAGCCGGTAATCCCGGATCTAATCCCAAGGACATGGAATTTTTCCAGGAGATACAGAAAACACCGTTAAAAAACGCCCGCCTGTGCGCTTTCGGTTCTACGCGGAGAAAGGACACTGCCTGTGCGGAGGATGTAAATCTTCAAAGTCTGCTGGCAGCGGAAACTCAGGATGTCGTCGTGTTCGGGAAATCGTGGGGGCTTCATGTAACCGATATCCTTCATACGACGCTGGAAGAAAATATCGGGATGATCGGAGAAACTGTTGCTTTCCTGAAAAAAAACGGCCGGAACGTTATCTACGATGCTGAACATTTTTTTACGGGTTATGAAGAAAATAAGGATTATGCGTTGATGACGTTGCAGGCAGCCCTTGACGGCGGAGCCTCCGTTTTGAATCTCTGTGAGACAAAGGGCGGCTGTATGCTTGAAGCGTGCAGGGACATCACTAAAGCTGTCGTTGATAAATTCGGTAAGCAGGCTGTCATCGGCATCCATACGCACGATGACAGCGGACTTGCGGTCGCGAATACGCTTCTCGCGGTGCAGGCGGGAGCCAGACATGTACAGGGAACGCTGCTTGGATTCGGGGAACGTACCGGAAATGCAAACCTTGCCGTTATCATTGCCGACCTTCAGCTGAAAATGGGATATTATTGTATCCCCGATGAAAACCTGAAAGAACTGACACCTACGGTAAAGCGTATCGCTGAAATAACAAATATCAGCGTGAATCCCGGTATGCCGTACGTCGGTTCGAACGCTTTTGCGCATAAGGCCGGAATGCATATCGATGCGGTATTGAAAAATCCTCTTGCATATGAACATATTGTTCCTGAAAGTGTCGGAAACTCCCGTATTTTTCTTATGAGCGAAGTTGCCGGCAGGAGCATGATAATAGAAAAGATCAGAAAATTTGATCCTGCAATTACAAAGGACAGTCCTGTAGTCACGGAAATAATCAAACGGGTAAAGGAACTGGAGCTTGAAGGATATCAGTTTGAAGGTGCTGACGGAAGTTTCGAACTGCTTGTCAGAAAAATTATCGGTAAGTATCAGCCGTTCTTCAAGCTGCACTATTATCAGACGAACGGAGTGAACCCGCGTCCTGAAGAGGGCGTCTGTGCGTGCGCACAGATTAAGGTGGAAGTTGACGGACAGATAGAGGTAACAGCCGGAGAAGGCGATGGTCCGGTAAACGCGCTGGATATCGCGTTACGTAAGGCGCTTGAACGTTTTTATCCGGCGGTTGCAAAAATACGGCTTACCGACTATAAAGTACGGGTCCTTGACGGCAAGTCCGCTACGGCTGCCCGTGTCCGTGTTCTGATAGAAAGTTCCGACGGTACTGATTCCTGGGCAACAATGGGAGTTTCCTGTGATGTTATGGAAGCTTCATGGATAGCCCTTGTCGATTCGTTTGAATATAAACTTATAAAAGATGTAGAAAAACGATTCCGTAAGCTTATTTAATCAGCTCATCAGGCTGTTTTTCCGGCATGGTCCTGTGACTTGAATAGATTCAATATCCGGTGTATAGTCTTTACTATTACTACAGTGTTATTAGTTCTTGTTAAATAGGAGCACCTGATGAATAAAACGATCGCTTTGGTCCCCGGAGACGGAATCGGACCTGATGTTGTTGCAGAGGCTGTCCGCGTCCTTGATACTGTCGCGGAAAAGTATGGCCACAAATTTACATACCGGAATGTGCTGGCCGGAGGCTGTGCTATCGATAAAACAGGAAAGCCTCTTCCCGAAGACCAGCTTGAAATCTGCAGAAAGTCGGATGCAGTACTGCTGGGGGCTGTCGGTGGTCCGAAGTGGGATAATCTTCCCTCCGAGTTGCGCCCGGAAAAAGCACTTCTGGGACTTCGCGGCGGACTGAAGGTATATGCAAATCTCAGACCTGCCGTTATGTTCCGGCAGTTGAAAGCCGCCTGTCCCCTTAAGGATGAAGTCGTGGGTGACGGACTGGATATCCTTATTATCCGTGAACTGACCGGAGGCATTTATTTTGGCGAACGGGGAACATCTTCCGACGGCCGTACTGCATGGGATACTGAAAAATACACATGGCCGGAGATCGAACGTATTGTCCGTCTCGGTTTTGAAACCGCTCAGAAACGTTTGAAAAAGTTGTGCGTCGTGGATAAGGCTAATATCCTCAATTCGAGTCAGTTATGGAGACGCGTTACGGAATCTGTAAAGGGAGATTATCCTGACGTAAGTCTTTCATATCTTTATATCGATAATGCGTCGATGCAGCTGGTTCGTAACCCTAAGCAGTTTGATGTTATCGCGACAAGCAATATGTTCGGTGACATTATGAGCGATGAAGCAAGCCAGATAACGGGGTCGATAGGAATGCTTGCGTCAGCATCGCTTGGTGACGGTACGGGTCCAGGGCTGTATGAACCGATCCATGGATCGGCTCCTGATATAGCGGGGAAAGATCTCGCAAATCCGCTTGCAACGATTCTGTCGGCTGCCATGCTTCTCCGTTACGACTTCAGACTTGAAAAAGAAGCGGCGGCGGTAGAGAAGGCTGTAGACAAGGTCCTTGATGAAGGATGGCGTACTGCCGATATCGCAGGCGATAACCGTGAACAGTTGAAGGCTGCCGGTAAACTCGCTGGTACGAAGAAAATGGGTCAGCTCGTTGTCAGCGCATTGTAAAAACCCTGTACGCTCTGCAATCGGTAACACTGCCTTCTGAAAAACGGTCCGGCAGAATGTCGTTTGTTCAGCTTGTTAAAAGGCGGAACATACGATACCATTATTTTCAATGGTCACCATATATGAAGTTGCCAGGCTTGCTGGCGTTTCGACTGCAACTGTTTCACATGTATGTAATAATACCCGTTATGTGAGCGATGAGCTGAAAAAAAAGGTCTGTGATGCAATGGAAACACTGCATTACGAGCCGAATATTATAGCGCGGGGATTACGGAACGGTTCTCTGAAATCAGTCGGGCTGATCGTTCCGGACTGTACGAATCCGTTTTTTGCCGAAATAGCCCGTGCCATCGACCGAGTCTGTTTTTCCCGGGGATACAACATTATTCTCTGTAATACGGATAATAATAGCCGGCAGCAGTCTTATTATACCGATATGCTTGTTTCAAAACATGTCGACGGTGTTATTTTTATTTCCTCCGATGAAACGGACAGGGATGTCCGGAAATGTCTTGATTTTTCAATACCGGTTGTAATCGCGGATCGTGAAGCAGACTATGAATCGGTTGATAATATCATCGTTGACAACGAATGCGGTGGGTATGAAGCTGCTTCCTATCTGATTTCCCTCGGATTCCGCAGGATTGCATGCATTACCGGCCCTGAAAATATTTCATCCAGTGTGCAGAGGGTGGAAGGCTTCCGCCGTGCCCTCCGTGAGGCAGGAATTGATCTCCCCGATTCGTATATCTGCTCCGGTAATTTTCACTATAGCGGCGGGCGTGATGCATACAGTCAGTTCTGTTTACAGTCTGTGGTACCGGAAGCGGTTTTTGCCTGTAACGATATGATGGCCCTCGGCTTTATTCATACTGCCATTTTTTCCGGAGTACGGATACCTGATGATATTTCCGTTATCGGATTTGACAATACCGAACTTGCCGGTCTGATGTCTCCGCGTCTGACTACGATGGCCCAGCCGATAGAGGATATTGCAGAAGTCGCGACGGGACAGCTGCTTTTGCGGATAGAAAAAGATACAGCAGCGGTTCGGCGTATCGTGTTGAATCCCAGAATGATTATACGTGATACCTGCCGGAAATAAAAATCAGCAACTCTTTTGCATGAATAAAAATTGACAATCGGGTGATCCGGTGGTATTATGCATTAGTTAATCGATTACGCAACCGGTTAACCGGGAAGGCAGATATGAAAAAACAGGGAATCTTAAACAGCGATATTTCCCGGGTGCTGTCGTATATGCGGCATACCGATACGCTCTGCATCAGCGACTGCGGGCTTCCGTGTCCTGAGGAAACAGAACTGATAGATATTTCGCTGACGAAGGGCGATCCCGGCTTTATCAGGGTCCTTACTGCTGTGCTGGACGACATGAAAGTGGAGAAAATTACACTGGCGTCGGAAATCCGGGAAAAAAATCCTGCAATAGTAAAGCAGATCACTGCACTTTTGCCGGATGTTCCCGTAGAATATATACGCCATGAGGAACTTAAAAAAAGTCTTGTGCAATGTAAAGCGGTTATCCGTACCGGTGAAGTTACTCCATACGCAAATATCATTCTTCAGTCAGCCTGTATCTTTTGATTTTAAGGGAGGCTGCATTCATGCAAATTGCCGCAGCCTTCGGAAAATGGGTAGATGCCGGCGGCAATGAAGGTAACAAAGGTAACAAAGGTAACAAAGGGCGGGCTGCTACCTGCTTCCCGGCAGGTAGTCATTTCACTTATAGATAGTACGAGCTGCTTTTTTAAACTCTTCTGACGTTTGAAAACAGCTCGAATAACGGTGTCGGAACATGGATGTGCGACACCTGTGGAATCGCTGGTTATGTCATCAGGCTTTAATCAGCGGATTATCTTTTTCCCTATGGAGTAATGATGAAAATACTGAATTTCGGATCACTTAATATTGATTATGTGTATTCGGTAGACCATTTTGTACGTCCCGGAGAGACCCTTGCCTCTTTACGGCGCGAGGTTTTCCCCGGCGGAAAGGGGTTGAACCAGTCGGTCGCGCTCGCCCGTGCAGGGGCAGACGTCTGGCATGCCGGCGGTATTGGTCTGTCGGACGGTGGTTTTCTGAAAAAAATGCTTGGCGACAGCGGAGTTCATACGGATTATGTCAGAGAAGATGATACCGCGACCGGGCACACGGTGATTCAGGTTGACAGCTCAGGCCAGAACTGTATCCTGTTGTTCGGTGGTGCAAACCGGATACAGACACCGGAATTTATCGACCATGTTCTTTCCGGTTTTTCAAAAGGTGATTATCTGGTACTGCAAAATGAAATCAATGCCGTTGATTATATCATGAAGAAGGCTCACGACCGCGGTATGATCATTTTCTTAAATCCGTCACCGTATAACGAAGCTGTCGGCAGCCTTCCGCTCGAATATGCGGACTGCTTCCTCTTAAACGAAATTGAAGCGAAGGATATCTGTAAATCAGAATCAGGAAATCCGGACACTCTGCTTGATATTCTTCACCGTAAGTTTCCTGAGGCCCGGATTGTCCTGACGCTTGGGAAGACAGGTGTCGTGTACCTGTCTGGTAATCAGGTGCTCCGGCATGGTATTTACCGGGTTCCGGTTGTCGATACTACGGCAGCAGGAGATACGTTTACCGGGTTCTTTATCAGTTGTGTGGCTCAGAGCATGGGAGCGGAACGGTCTCTGGAATATGCATCGATTGCCTCTTCCATTGCTGTTTCACGGAAAGGGGCTGCACCATCGATCCCGACGCTTGAAGAAGTAAAGACAGCCCGCCTTGAACCGGTGTAAAGTCAACGCTGTCCGAAGTTATCCGGAATAATCTTCTTTCCGTAAATACTGATTTCCTTCCGGAGACTTGATTATTCCGCGTTTTTTTATAGACTGATCCATACTTGACAGTATTTCTCTAAACTTTTACGATAGAAGATATGTGCAAAAATAAAACTGTTGTAGCATTTGGTGAAGTATTGCTGAGGTTCAACCCGACTGGGTATGAACGACTTCTTCAGGCGGAAGACTGGAAAGCCTCATACAGCGGAGCAGAAGCAAATGTCGCTGTTTCTCTGGCAAATTTCGGCCTTGATGTTTTTCTCGTTTCGAAAGTACCGTCACATGATATAGGACAGTGTGCAATTAATGCTTTGCGTCATTATGGCGTGCATATGTCGAAAGTCGTGCGCGGCGGAAAACGACTTGGAATATATTTCATCGAAAAGGGTGCCAGTCAGCGTCCCTCGAAAGTGATTTATGACCGTGCCGATTCAGCTTTTTCACAGGCTGAGCCCGGTGATTTTGACTGGGATGCTATTTTCGAAAATGCCGAATGGTTTCATTTTACCGGAATTACTCCTGCTGTCGGCGGGAAACTTCCCGAAATCTGTATGGATGCCTGTAAGGCAGCAAAGAAAAAAGGGGTTACGGTTTCCTGTGATCTCAATTTCCGCAGAAAATTATGGACGGAAGAACAGGCACGGGAGACAATGCTTAAACTCATGCCATATGTTAACGTGTTTATTTCGAACATGTCGGATGTATGCGAAATATTCGGCATAGCCCCCGAGCATTGCGATATAGAAACGGCGATCACAAACAGTGACGGTCCGCTGAGTGTTTCCAGACAGCTGTGCAGCCGTTTCGGGTTTGACAAAGTTGCACTTACGCTGCGCAAGAGTATTTCTGCCGATGTGAATGACTGGGGCGGCATGCTCTTTGACGGTAAGAACGGAGTCTTTTCACCGCGGTATATGATACAGATGATCGACCGGGTCGGCGGCGGAGACGCTTTCGGCGCAGGGATTATCTATTCGCTGATAAGCGGCATGCCCATGCAGGACGCGATTAATTTTGCGGTTGCCGCGTCATGCCTCAAACATACGATCGAATATGATTTCAACCTTGCAAGCGTTGAAGAAGTAAAGGCTCTTACAGAAGGAAATGCATCCGGCAGGGTTCAGCGGTAAGGTATTACTTTCCGGAAAGCCGTCTTATAAGCAGGATTCTGATAATTCATCAGTGGTGTCGGAGTAACGCATCACTGATGAATCGTTTTTTTATCAGTGATGCGTTTGTGTTTTATCAGTGATAAGATGCTGTTTTTTCACTGATAAAACGGTCTGTCGTCACTGTTCTTTTTACAGAAGCTCCGTCATATCCCGATCACTTCTCCCTTACAGGCATATCATTTCTTCCTTTATTTCAGTTCACGGCTGTCTGAGTTCTTCTTCATGAAGCCGCTGGTTCCCTGTCTGCAATTCAGTGAAGAGTCAGACGGTAACGATATTGTTATCCTTTTCTGGTTTGCTTTTAGTCTGCCGGTTTTCCTTTAGCGTCAGCTTGATTTCAATAAGAATTTCTTCGATGGTATGTCCACTCTGGACGAAATATGATGCATATTCATTTTGCAATTTTGTACCCATGCGGAGAAAACCACCATAGAGATGTGAAAAAACAGCAAATCTTAATTTTTCAGAAGCTCCGGTCGTTATATATTGGTAAAGTTGTTCATGTTCCTGATACAGGTTTAATAAGACCTCATTATTGTACATTGAGTGATAGTCAAGAAGCCGGTATCTGGAATAATGTACGTCCATGTTTTGTATAATCTGCCATAGTTTTTGTTTGTTACAGGCAATCATGCTTAATTCATGAAAATAAGAATCGAGCTTGAAATATTCTTCGCAGCTTATATTGTTGTCTATACCTTCTTTTTGGTATTTCAGATTTTCCTCAAGCTTTTGAAACAGCACCTGATCCGGATGTCTGATGACCTGCTTCATAACGGTTATTTCTATCAGTGCCCGCATAAATATAATCTGTGAAGCCATATCGAGATCAATAGGAGAGACAAAGGTACCTTTTTTAGGTTGAATAACAATCAAACCGTCCCGGTGTAAACGGGCAAAGACATTTCTGACTGGTGTTCGTGATGTGTTGAATCTCTGACTCATCTGATTTTCACTTAATAACATGCCCGGGCTTAGTTTTAAAGTAAGTATGTCTTTCCGGAGAATCTGGTATATTTCGTCAGTTGTAAAGTTGCTGAGCGCTGATTGTTCAAAAATATCTTGCATATATGCTCCAAATGTTCTGTAACTTGTCGTATCCGGATAATTATATCATACAGTATAGTATATTTCCATCTTGGATACAAGTATGAAATAAATAAGATAAATAGCATTTATTATCACGGTAAATACTGGAATTAGGTCACTTCCATTCAAGAAAAAGATAATCTTGTATCCAAACAAAACTTATAATACATGCTTTGTGATTTGTTTTTTATGATAATTATGTTTAAAATCTCTATATAATTGGTAAAATAATCGATATATTTTAATAAAAATGAAAAAACTTGTATCCAAGCTATGTTATTTTTGTTGACAACTTGAATACTACGAGCCTATACTGAAGTATAAAGAAGACAAAACCTAGGATATGTTTTCTTGACAGCTTTTTATAAGGAGTGTGTTGAGAAATGGCAAAAAAGAAATACGTATACCATATTGACGATCTTCCTTTTACCCCTCTGGTTGAAAAGGAAGGAATCGTAACACAATTTATACTGGGTAAAAATATCCAGATCAGCTTTATCCAGAATCCTCCAGGAGCTACATTCCCTGATCACAAGCACGATGCAGAACAGATTCTTATTATGCTTGAAGGAACGGAGGAGCATGTAATCGATGGGCAGAAAGTCCATATGGTCGCAGGAGATGTCTGTGTACACCCGGGTGGGGTAGTGCATGGCGGTTATACGAAAACCGGTTTTAAAGGCATAGATATTTTTTCACCGCCCCGCACGGATAAAGGCGGCCATGTCGAGCGGATGATTAAATACGGTACACTACCAGATGTAAACGGTGAATATCCAGCCAATAAAATTGAAACAGATGTCGGTTCCTGGTTCAAAAGTGTTGTTGAAGCTATACGTAAAATGAAATAACAGGCTGTGATGTCTGTAAAAGGAGGAATATATGAAGAGAAGCTTGTTGGTGGTATCGGTGCTTGTATCCGTATCTGCATTCCTGTTCGCAAATGGGACGAAAGATGCCGGTGGTATCCAATCGTCAGCTGAAAAAGGTGTTATCCATATGAAACTGGCACATTACGCGGCAGCCGATCATCCGGGGGGGATTGCTGCAAAACAGTTTGCGGAAAATGTAGAAAAAAGGACAAACGGCGGTATTGTGATTGACGTTTTCCCGAATAATGAACTCGGTGCTCCGGATGAAATGCTTGAACAGAATATTCAGGGTGCCGTCGATATGACATTAGGAACTCAGGGATCGCTTGATAAATACTGCAAGAAATTTGCGACAGTCATGCTGCCGTTTGTATTTGATAACTATGACCACGCATACCGTGTCCTTGATGGCCCGTTTTATGATTGGACAAAAGATGATCTGTTGAAACAGGGTTTGGTATATATCGGAAGCTGGGACTATGGTTTCAGAAATCTGACCAACTCTGTCAGACCAATTAATACACCGGATGATGTCAGGGGATTAAAAATCCGTACACCCGGCGAAATACAGCTTCAGTCATGTATGGAAGCCCTCGGGGCTAACGTTCAGCCGATAGCCTTTAATGAATTATATCTTGCGCTGAAAACAGGTACTGTTGACGGACAGGAAAATCCTCTTTCCGTTATCTGGTTCAACAAATATTATGAGACACAGAAATATCTGGCAATGACAAATCATGTATATAATTCCATGAATCTTGTCATTTCCAGAAAAATCTGGGACAAGCTCACTCCCGAATATCAGCGGATCATCAGGGAAGAAAGCAGGAATGCCGCGCAGAGCATGCGTAAACAGATAAAATCCGGAGATGATGACTATCTTGCCAGACTTAAGACCGCAGGCATGACAGTTACTTATCCTGATAAATCACTATTCAAGGCAAAAATGGACCCGTCATATAAAGCGATTGCAAAGTATATAGGGAATCAGGAATATATTGATGAATTTATGAAGATGGTTAACAGTTGTAAATAGTTTATCAATTAGTAAGACACTTTCAAAACGTTAACAGATTTTTGCGGGTGACTTTACCATGTAATAGATGCTGTTGAGCCGGTGACAGCTCAACAGCGTTATTTTGTCCTTAGCCTAAAGAAGGTAAGACTGTGTTAGTGTTAATTGTATCTCTTTTGTTAATAGGTTTGATGGTTATCGGTGTACCTGTTGCGGCAAGTATGGGTATTACATCTGCCGGTATTTTTGCAGCCCTCGGACAGATGAATTTCCTTTCCGTAATGCCACAGCGGATTTATGTGGGAGCTACAGGCATTACGATGCTGGCTATCCCTTTTTTTATTCTGGCCGGAAATCTGATGAATACCAGCGGTATTACTGACAGGATTTTCAACTGTGCCAGAGCATTCTGCGGGCACTGGCCGGGAGGTCTCGGGCAGGTTAATATTCTCTCCAGCGTTATTTTTTCCGGAATGAGCGGAGCAGCCGTTGCTGATGCAGCCGGTCTGGGGGTTATTGAAATGAAGGCGATGACTGATGCCGGTTTTGACAAGGATTTTTCTGCCGGTATTACAGCTGCGTCGTCGACAATAGGTCCCGTAATACCTCCGAGTATTCCGTTTGTTGTTTATGCCGCTGTGACAGGAGTGTCTGTCGGCCAGCTGTTCCTTGCCGGATGCCTGCCGGGGCTGATGATGGCTGTTGCAATGGGAATAGCAGTCTATATTATCAGTAAAAGGCGGAATTATCCTGTTGAAGCGCGGATGCCGTGGAAAGTCAGACTCTCCTGTTTCTGGAAAGCGATTCCCTCCTTAATGACCGTCGTTATTATTGTCGGAGGTATCTGGGGCGGTATTTTCACGGCAACGGAAGCTGCAGTCATTGCAAGCGCGTATGCGGTGTTTCTGGGAGCCGTCGTATACAGGGAACTTACCTGGAAAAACTTTTTGAAAGTGGCAAAGGAATCTATGTTGCAGAGCTGCAAAACTCTGTTTATTATAGCCGTTGCAAATTTTCTGGCATACTTTTTTACACACCAGCGGATTCCTGATCTGATCATTACCCAGATGACTACACTGACAACAAATCCGTATGCTCTGGTTCTGATTATTATTGCAGTGTTGCTGGTCCTCGGCTGTTTTGTTGAAGGGACTGCCGTTATCCTGATTACAACACCTATTTTTATGCCGGTAATACAATCAATCGGGATGGACCCCGTCCAGTTTGGCGCGGTGATGATCCTTGCCAGCATGATAGGCCTTTTGACACCGCCTGTAGGTATGAGCCTGTATGCGGTATCCAGTATTTGTGATATTTCTGTCGTTGATCTGTCAAAGGATGTACTTCCCTATCTTGTCGGCATCTTTTGCGTACTGCTCGTGGTAGCATTCTGGCCGCCGCTTTCCATGTTCCTTCCGAATCTGCTGAAATGAGGAGTGTGATATGAAACTGTTTCAAAGAATAGATTGCTTTGTATATCGTTTTTTTCTGTATATCGGGATTACCTGTTTTCTTGCCCTGTTTGTTGTCCTTGCCTGTAATGTTGCGATCAGGGAACTTAAGCTTCCTTTCCGGATGAGCTGGTACTCTGAAGTTGTTGAAATTCTTTTTGCCTATATGGTAATGTTCACGGCTGTCGTTCTTGCTCATGAAAAACAGCATTTTAAGGTAGACCTGCTGCTTATAAAATACGGAAATAATAAAAAATTTTATATACTGGAGGTATTCACCAATGCCGTTGCTCTGGTATTTTTTATCTGTCTGACGTTTTACAGTATTGATCTGGTGAAATGTGCATGTCAGACAATGTCTGTACTCCGTATTACGAAAAGATGGGCTTACTTGTGTGTTCCGATAAGTGCTTTTCTTATGTCGGTATATGCTTTGCGCGATATGTGGGAAAGTCTGTCTGTTTTCACAGGGAAAAAGGCTATAATAAAAAAATAATACTATACATGGAGGCAAAAATGGGAAAAATTATTTTTATTACAGGTGCAGGAACCGGTATAGGAGCCGAAAC
The DNA here is from genome assembly GCA_002319875.1 of Treponema sp. UBA1798. Classification (GTDB taxonomy): domain Bacteria; phylum Spirochaetota; class Spirochaetia; order Treponematales; family Treponemataceae; genus Treponema_D. The sequence goes on from DCFS01000204.1 coordinate 13,608, forward strand.
GGCGAGAATTCTGGCTCCGGGGAACATGCTGTTTCTGCATTACAATGTTTCCGGAGAGTCTGTTGAACAGGTGAAAAAGGAAGTGGAAAAACTCGGCGGGAAGGCCTGTCTTTTACAGGCTGATATTACCAGTGAAATAGCCTGTGTTCATCTGGTTTCCAGGCTTGCTGAAGAGGTGGATCATATTGATGTACTGGTTAACAATGCAGGCGGACTGGTTCAACGGCAGGCTACCGATGCATTACAGTGGGATTTGATGGAGAAAATTTTTGCTTTAAATACATTCAGTCTCATGAAGATTTCTTCGCTTTGTATTCCTCTCCTGCGGAAAAGCAGTCAGGACCCCAATATTGTCAATCTTTCAAGTGTTGTTGTCCGTCATGGCGGGCCGACAGCTACTATTTATGCTGCAGCAAAGGGGGCTGTAGACGTGTTTACACGGGGACTTGCCAGGGAACTTGCTCCGAAAATCCGTGCGAACAGCGTTGTCCCCGGTGTTATCGATACGCCGTTTCACAAAAAAGTGAGCACGCCGGAACAGATGAAGGCCTGGGCCTCAGGAAACCCTCTCGGGAGAAACGGTATGCCGGTTAATATAGCACAGGCAATAAAGCTTCTTGTCGAAGATGATTTCATTAATGGTACCTCTATTGATATAAACGGTGGTCTGAATATCCGATGAGACCTTGCCGGACTTATAAATTTTTGCCGCTTTATCGCAGTAAAGATTCCGGTTGCTTAAATCGGGTTTACAATACAGAAAGCACACTGATTACATCATGATGATTTAATTGGTGTGCTCCAGGGGGGGGCGGATATATGCCTGTCAGGTACATGTCTGTATTGATAAAAACATCTGCACATATAGTAATGCGGCGTTTTAAAACCTTTTTGGGTTTTGAAAACGCCGCTGACAATAAAAATTATTATGATTACAGTGTCGCGATAAATCTGCGGAACGCTGCTTTTCCTTCCTCTGTCCGTTTGTATACGCCGGCATGTTCAAGTACGTGCGAAAATACAATGCCTGTTTCCGTTTTCAGTATTCTATCGATATTATCTTTGTTGACGTCCGTATACTGCTTCAGAAACGACTCAGCCCAGTTGGCATGTTTTTCAAGGACAGGATCTGTGCGCAGATTCCGGTGTTCCAGAACAGCCTGTCCAAGCTGTTCAAGTTCCGTCTTCAGCCGCGAAGGGAGAACGGCAAGTCCCATCACTTCGATCAGCCCGATGTTTTCTTTTTTAATATGATGCAGTTCCGTGTGCGGATGAAAGACGCCCAGAGGATGTTCCTTTGTCGTAATGTTGTTGCGCAGTACAAGGTCGATTTCATAGCTGCTTCCCCGCCGGCGCGCGATCGGCGTAATGGTATTATGCGCCTCTCCATTGGTTTCGGCAAAGATGAACGCGTCAGCGTCGGTATACATTCTCCATGCGCTTAGTATCCGGTCGCACAGCGTGATAATCCTTTCCCGGCCGGTACCGGACAGCCGTATGACCGACATGGGCCACCGCACGATTCCGGCCTGTACGTCTTCGAAACCTCTGACCGTAAA
>DCFS01000185.1 GCA_002319875.1 Treponema sp. UBA1798
CGCAAAACAAGGTTCTTTCTGTGGACGGAGCATCCTGTCCGAAGGGTGAAAGGTATGCCGTACAGGAAATGACGAATCCGGTGCGTACCATTGCGTCCAGTATCCTTGTAACGGGAGGAGAACTTCCGCTCGCAAGTGTCAGGATTACAAAGCCGGTACCGAAGAGCCGTATATTTGATGTCATGGCTGAGATCCGGAAAATTGTTGTGAAAGCGCCGGTAGAAGCAGGAACTGTTGTGATACACTCTGTGCTTGGATATGACAGCGACGTAATAGTTACGAAAACTGTAGATGCCGTCATATAGAAAACCAAGCGTGGTGATGTGCAGTTTTAAATTTTCTTTATCTGCAGAGCTTTGGTTTCTGATATAAATTCTTCTGTTGTCAGATTTTTATCACTATAGGAAACCTCTCCATTCTGATTGTCATACGGGTCATTTCTCATGTGTCCGCCCGGGACTGCAAAGTCATGCTGAAAATCGGCTGCCAGAGGAATCCTGAACGGATCAAGATTACCGAAATAATAATTCCATCGCTCTTCTGCACCATTTCGTTTCGCAGCTCCCCCGAACGAACAGTCCGCAAAAAGCCAGCCGTAAGGTGCAATGTAGAACTGTGCCCAGTCGTGACTGCCTGCATGCAGCGGAGTTGCGTACAGGCCTGCCTGCCATCTTGCCGGAATACCTGCTATCCGGCACAGCGTAATAAACAGGAGCGCTTGGATACCGCAGTCTCCCTTGAGGCCTGCAGCTGCATAAGATGTAATATCTTCTATTGTACTGTAGCTTCTGACAAACGAATACAGTATGTGGGTAGTAATATAGTCATAGATCCTGCGGGCTTTTATCAGGGCATTGGTTTCTCTACCGGTAATTTCTTCAGCGAGCATTTTAAGGTATGGTGTAAAATGAATATGTGGAGCCAGTTCTTCCGTATAAAACGTCGGCTGCGCATCAAAGACTTTTGACGGATCTGGATTCTGATAAACCATATGCGTTTCGAATTCATATTCAGCGGAAAATGTCTGATTTTTCTGCAGTACTGTTTCGAAACAGATTGTTCTTTGAGGATAGTCTGATGAGGCAATGTAAAAAGGCGACAGAGATGTCGAAAGCAGCTTAAAGTTTTTTACCTGAGCATATTCGACGGGGACAGGGATATGTACCTGTACTTTTTCGCCGATCCTCTGTGCCTGTTCTGAAATTTTTATTGAGGAACGGATGCGGAAATAATATTGCAGTTTGCCTGCTGTTTTGATATCGTTAACAGCCTGGTCAAGAAGCCTGAAATTTGCGGTACGTTCATTTTCATTTTCCGGATGCAGATCACGCTCCGCAAGGTATGGCCTGGTTTTGAACAGATTTTCAAGAAACAGACTGTGGAAATGGACTTTTCCGTTGATATATATCCACTCTGCCATATTGTTCTGCCAGAACGTTTCAAGTTCTTCGTCTTTGAAATCCCTGATGTTTTTATGAAGTATTTCCTCTGCCTGTTCCCATGTGTAAGGGTATTGTTCCGGTATACGGGAAATGATTTCTTTTTCAAGCTCCAGTCTCTTCTTCAGCGCCGACGGAATGTCTGCCTGCAGTCTCCGGTCTATAATTTTTTTTACGGTATTAAAATCACCGTACCATTTTATTTTCTGTATATCTTCCGGAAGCGGAACTTCCAGGTATTTCAAATCGGAATACATAATCAAAACCTTCTTTTAGTATATTTTTACTTTTAGAAAAAGTGTTTTGTTCTTTTTGACAGTTATACCCCGCTGCAGGCAGCGGAGTAAAGTGATTTTACTGAATATCGGCCCTGGAAAAATCGAGGCGGTTTGCAGTACCTATTTTGAAACCGGTAATTTTAGGATTCAGCAGATAGAATTGTGTTTCATTGATAAGCGGAACGACAGCGTATTCTTCCCTGGTAAGGATATGTTCTGCTTTTTCATAGATTTCCTGCCGCTGTCCGGCATCATCTGTTTGCACGCCTTCTTCCATCAGGTTTTTGAAAGTCGAATTATGCCAGAAACAGGATGTAAAATCCGTCCGTGTATCATTAACCGGGTACAGCATACTGTCCGGATCGCTGTAATCAACATACCAGTTACTTATGCTGCAGTCCATCCCGCCGTTTTTCTTCATATCCGACCATGCAGCAGAATCTACCGGTTCAATCGTTACCTTTATACCTGCGGCCTTCGCTTCTTCCTGGAATGCTGTGGCGATTGCTGTTCCCAGATTATTTTTCGTGTTGACAGTTACGCGCAGGTCGTATCCGCTGCCATAGCCGGCTTCTGTGAGTAATTTTTTTGACTGTAAGGTATCAAATCCGAAAGGTGCGGCACTGCTGTCATGTCCGACCAGTCCGGGGGGTAGGAATGATGCCGGGACTGCAGCCGTACCATGGAGTATACTGTTACAGATGGAGTTTCTGTCGACAGCCAGTGAAATAGCCTCCCGAACCTTTTGATCGCTGATTTTTTTGACGTTCAGGTTGAAATAATATCCGCCTATCATCTGATATTTATGTATCTGATCTTTAAGCGCCGGGTTGTTTGAGTAAACGGGATAGAGCGAATTGTCGAGATCAACAAAATCAACATTTCCCTTCTGGTATTCAAGGACCTGAGTATTCGGATCTTCCATAAATTTGTAGCTGATTCTGTCAATTTCAGGCGAGCCTTCATGATAGTCCGTAAATCCTGACAGTTCCGCTCCTGTTCCTGCCGTGTAGCTGTCAAGTTTGAAAGGCCCTGTTCCTATAAGAACCTTCACCCCCCACGTATCTCCTGCTGCCTCACAGGCTTTCTGCGGATAAATGGCTGCATATGGTGTCGATAGAACCGCCGGGAACGGTGTATATATTTTTGCCAGCGTTATTGTAAAATGGGTATTATCGATAACTTTGATGCCTGATAATTCTTTTGCAGTCCCCTTTTCCAGCGCTTCGTAACCGACTACCGGTTCAAGAAGGCTTCCCATGCTCTGCTGTTTTACAAGACGTTCGAGGGAGTATTTTACATCTGCACTGGTCAGAGTTTCGCCGTCATGAAATTTTACACCCTGTTTTAATGTAAATGTATATGTTTTTTTGTCTTTTGACAATTCCGGCATACCGGTCAGAAGAACCGGTTTTACCGTACCATCATCAAGTGATGTTAAGAGGGATTCTGCTATATTATCAGTTATTCTCATAATAATTGTGTATGTATTTTTCTGCATATCGAGCGGCACCTGCGGGTCCACCGCTGCAATACGCAATATTTTTGTGCTGCCGGAATTCACTGATCCGGTATTCGTACCGGATGATGTCTTTTTGCTGCATCCGGCAAGTAAGCCGGCTGCAAGACACACTGATAAAACCATTTCCGTTACTTTCATAAAAACTCTCCTGTTGTTTCATATAAAGCGGTAAAATATATTATTTTGTACTTTATATACGAAATAAGTGTATTTTTATGCATTTTATTGAAAGCACGCAGTTGTGTCCAGTACTATGCAGAGAGAAACGGATACAGAAATATAAGTATTCATATGTTGAGTGCAAAAAATCAATAAAAAAGCCTGACAGAATATCTTTCCCGCGCTTCACCCATTTTTAACGGATGTTTTTTTATATCCGTCAGGAATTTGCCTTCCGCTGTCTCTGTTGTCCGCTTGCGGACAAAAAGAATGGTATCGATGCAAGTTGCGCGGCGACAGAGAAGGTTACCATCAGCGGCCTTGCGCTGTCATACAGTATACCCATGAGCCAGCTTCCGAGAAACCAGCAGATGCCGAACGATGTCTGAAATATGCCGAACCCGGATGACCTGTTTTGCCGGGGAACAATGATGGTTACGGCCGACTTCAGAATGGATTCCTGAGCTCCCATTCCGATTCCCCACAGCAGTATTCCTGTGATCAGCGCAGGACGTGATACCGCAGCAAAAACGAATATTGCAAAGGGCGCTGAGACGAGTGTCGATACAGCCAGCACTTTTATGCCGTATATATCGAACAGCCAGCCGAACAACA
>DCFS01000113.1 GCA_002319875.1 Treponema sp. UBA1798
GTACGGAAAAAAACGCTACCTGATTTCCGCGAATTGTCTTTTTTACTGCAGGCCGGATACAGTGCCCGGCGGACTGCGCGGAAGCGGCTGGTTTCGGAAAGAAATGGCGTACATATACCGGCATTTCTGATCGCAAGTATTACGGATTCATGTAATCTGTTCTGCAAAGGCTGTTATGCACGCGCGAACAATATCTGTGGTTCAAAAGAAACCGCAAACGGAAGAGTGCTGCTTACTGCAGAACAATGGGAAAGCGTATTTTCCCAGGCTGAAAAACTCGGTATTTCATTCTGCCTGCTGGCCGGCGGAGAACCGATGCTCCGGGCTGATGTACTCGACTATGCAGCAGGACACCGCCATATGATATTTCCGGTTTTTACAAACGGGACACTTTTTACGCGGGACAAAATCTTATTCTTTGATCAGAGAAGGAATATGATTCCTGTTATCAGTATGGAAGGAAACGAAGAAACAACCGACAGGCGCCGCGGAACGGGAACGTTTGGTAAATTACAGGAAACAGCTGATGCATTCCTGGAAAAGCATCTCCTTTGGGGGTCATCGATTACCGTTACAACAGAAAATATCCGCGAAATTACCGCTCCCCTGTTTATCAGACAATTGTATAACAGGGGCTGCCGCATTATTTTTTATATAGAATACGTCCCGGTTGTTCCGGGCTCCGAAGCACTTGCCCCTCAGGAAAGGGAGCGTGAAGAACTTTCAGCCGCTGTTGAAAGAATTCGTACTACATTCAAAGGTCTTCTGCTGCTTTCGTTTCCCGGCGATGAAGCATACATGGGAGGATGTCTTGCCGGAGGACGTGGATTTTTCCATATTAATCCATATGGAGATGCTGAGCCCTGCCCTTTCTCCCCCTACTCAGACACGAACGTAACCCGCAAACCGCTGCATGATGTGTTGAAGTCTCCGCTTTTCACCAGGTTGTCGGAGGAGTCACTCACCGGTACGGAACATTCCGGAGGCTGTGCACTCTTCGAACAACGGAGTAAAATAGCCGGACTTCTCGTAAAAAGAGAGAATTATGAGTGAAAACTCGACACGAGACCAGATTCTGGACAATGCGCTTTCGCTTTTTGCTGCACAGGGATACAAGGCGGTAACTGTCGCGCAGATCGCGCAAAAAGTCGGAATCAGGCCGCCGTCACTCTACAAACATTTCAAAAACAAGCAGGAAATATTTACTGCCATATTCAGCGAACTTTCGCGCCGATACGATGAACAGGTGTCACAGCTTCATCTGAATGGTACAAATGCGCTTCAGGACAGAGAAAAGTTTGCAGATATGAAGGCCAATGATCTGGTACACACAGCACGTATGTTATTCAGATATTTCCTGCACGATAACTATGCCGTCAGATTCCGGAAGATGCTTACTATAGGTCAATTCAGTAATAAAGAACTTGCTGCTCAATACATACGACAGTATATCGATGATTCACTTTCGTACCAGACTGTTTTGTTTTCCTTTTTTTCGGACAAAGGACTGCTCATACCGGGTGCGGATCCGTATATTACCTCACTCCAGTTTTATGCACCCATTTTTCTGCTGCTCACACTTTGTACTGCGATACCGTCAAGGGAACAGGAATCTGATATGCTGCTTGAACGGCATATCAGGGGCAATTCGCCGACCTTTATATAAAAAAAACAACAACTCCGCAGACAACGGAAATTTTAAACTCTCTGCACGAATAAACAGGAATCCGCAAGAATCAGTATCAGTCGATATGCTGCAGTTCCACTGCAGTACCGGCGCGGGCTGTAAACTCCAGCAGACGGCTTCCCTGCCCGGCCTCCATGAACACCGGCCCGTTTTCAATTCCGGACAACTGCCACCTGCCGGGCTGTAGATTGCACACAAAAACTGTTAAAATACTGCCATCAGAACCGGGAAGCGTGGCAGAAAATGTCGAAACGGAAGCCTTCTGCGGGAAATAAACAGCCCGACCGGAAATAAAGGCACCGTCGAACCCGCCGGCTTTCAGCAAAACAGCTTCGGGAACGGAAGCCAGATGTTGATTTCCTGCCGCAGAACCGGAAACTACAGCCATGGCGTGCAGAAAATGTTCAACAGCTGCAGCGGCATTTTCATCCCGCTGCGGATATCGGATCTCGACACGGCCCCAGCCGGGTTCTGCCGCATAATCCGCGGGAATGGAAACAGCTGGTTCATAATTCCTTCCGGCAACTATATACTGCTTTCCAGGTCCGCCGATAAGAGTAAATACGGGTTTTTCAGGAAGCATCGTCGTACTCACAAGACGGGTATTCTGTCTGTTTGTAATAATAACGCTGTTCCCGGCTATCTGCGGTTCGTCCTGCATATGAAGCAGAAATACACCGTGCGATCCATCTTCCGGAATAACTGTATCGTATACGAAAAACAGGAATGGGATTGTTCTGTCGCCGGTAAAGACAGAAAGCATGGAACGTGTAACACTTTCAGCATGCGGATACGCACGAGTCAGGTCACCCGCAAGGTAGACATAACCGGTACCGTTTTCATCCATTCTATCCGCATGCACAGTTACACTGCCACGGGCAGCATCACTGTTTTCAAGCCATGATTCAAGCGTTCCCGGCTCGGAAACAGTCTTCTGTCCACCGTAATCGTCCGCTGTAACCTTTTCCGGTTCTACAAGAATGCAGTTATGCGCAACCGTACCATGGAGATAGGTTTGAACTTCAGCAGCTCCATAGCCTGCAGTACCACCACCAGACGTATAATAACCGGAATCGGAAGCAAGAATACCGTTACAGAAAATCTCAAAAGTTCCACCGTCCCGGTGTTCGTGATTACCTGAATTGAGTTCGCCGATTTTCATGTGGACAGCGGGCGTTCCCGGATCAGTCCAAGAACCGCGGGCGAAATACTCACCCATAGGACTGCCGTTGTAGCGGACTACCGGAAGGTTTCCCGGAGACGATGAAGGAACAAGGGGATTATCAAATATCATAAACTGGACAGGAGTAAGCGTATCATCGCTTTCACCGTTGCTGTTCAGCTGAAACTTTGTAAAATGGTCGAGATTTTTTTCCGCGTAACCTTTGACGGCAGCATTTTCTGAAAGTACAGATGAATAAAAAGCATTGACGGCATAGGAACTGAGGGTATAAGTCCTGTGCCTCTCGCCGGTATCGTCCCCTATACGCCACATCTGTCCGTCCGGCCTTTCATAATACAGGAACGCATCGGTCCACCGGTCCGTACCGGTCCCGAACGGATTTACATATCCCATGCGGATAACAAGGAGCGCTGCCCACAGATCAAATGAACTGCGATACGGTCCGTAGTTTGACCCCTGGAAACCGGGCAGCCCTGTATGGTAATAAAACTCACGCACTGGCACATATTCCTGATAGAATCTTCCGGCAACATAGTTCCAGATATCGGGACGCTCGTCGTATACCGCTGCGGCAAAAGCCAGATAATTGCGCAGTAACTGCGCTTCAGAACCGTGCCCTACGACAGCTCCCTGCTTTCCGGGCGGGCAGCCGATTTCCATTTTGGCTGCCAGTGCAAGTATTCTGTCGACAATGTCTTTTTTCTGTATTTCAGAGAGAGCTTCATAACACCAGTCATAGACTTCAGCAGCGGTAAACATAAGCTGCCCGACCGGGCGGTATGTATCAAAAATTCCTTCCGTCTCCATCGTCCGGCAGCATTCTGTCAGCGAGCCGTATGCATATGCCGCGTACCGGGGATCTTTTTCTGTTGCATAATGAAATGCGGCGTCTTCAATATGAGCCAGAACCGCACCATCGAATGTATAGGTCCTTCCTTTCCGGGAAATGAACGAAGCATATATTCCCGTATCGCCCGGATCGTTACGGTATGCGGCAAACGCGGCAGCTTCTTCCGGTGTCTGCATATTTTCAAGAATCTGTACAAGATCCTGCTGACGGAACATTACCCGCGGATGAACATGAGCCGGAGGAGTTACCGGAGTGGCAGCATACGGCGATTTCCACGGTATGCAGAACACGGCCGGCACTGTAAAAAACAAAAAAATCGTAGAAATAAAAACATTCCGGTTCATGGAAACCTCCTGAAAAAAGCAGATACAGTATAATGTGTTATCCGGTAAAAAAGAAAGATATACGGGAACCTCTAAAAACTGAAGTTTTCAGAGGTAACTCTGAAAGTATGATATTTTAAATCGCTATATTACAGCGACTTAAAACTCGACTGTATCTCTAAAAAGCCACTGAAAGTGAGTTTTTAGAGATACCCATATGCAATTTCAGAGAAGTACGCTATACTCGCATTATGCAAACGGTCTTTACCGATAGTGGTACGCCTGAACATATTTTCCTGAAATACAAGGTAAACGGATTCCGCAGGAGGGAAATACTGATAGCTTCCGCAATCTTTCTCATAATGGCGGGAATATCAGTTCTAAGGACATTTTCCCTGGTTAAATCCAGTGTACGGAACAAACGGACCCAGGTAATGAATCTGGCTGTTGTACACGGTAGTGAAATACAGCGGATGATCGAGCATACGATGCTTCTGGCTTATACGCTTGAAGAACTCGTCCAGAGCGGTAACGGAAAAATTGCCGGCTTTCCTGCAGTAGCCCGAAGACTTCTTGCATATTATCCTGCTGCAGCCAACCTGCAGCTTGCTCCCGGTGGCGTTGTTTCACAGATAATACCGCTTGAAGGAAATGAAAAAGCAATCGGGCACGACCTGTTCCATGACAAGGCACGGGTTGCAGAGGCCGAGGCTACGCGTGACAGCGGGAAACTGACGCTTGCCGGCCCCTACCAGCTGATACAGGGTGGTACCGGTTTCATCGGGCGCCTCCCGGTGTTTATGAAAACGGACCATTCCGATCATGAATTCTGGGGATTTGTTAATGTCATGATTAATTTTTCCCAGGTAACCGATGCACTCCGCCTCGGCGAACTGAAAACGCAGGGATACGCATACAGACTTTCAAAAATTATGGCAGGGTCGGAAACAAAGCTTATTGTAGCATCTTTATCTGACAGTATACTGCAACAACCTGCCGAATGGAATTTTACTATCGCAAACACCGAATGGACATTCAGCATGGAGCCGTTCAACGGATGGATCGATATTCCCCGTATGGTGACTATTGCAGTGCTGCAGCTGTTTCTCGATTTTTTTGTGGCGGCATCGGTACTGCTTATGCTGCAGCTCAATAGCAGTAATAAAAAACTTGAGCAGCTTGTATGCATTGACCAGCTCACAAAATTATATGCAAAACAAACGGCATTGTCTGTACTGCAGCAGGAAATCAGTCATGCCGGACGTTATGGTCTTCATCTCGCCGTCTGTTTCATTGATATGGATAATTTCAAACAGATTAATGACAGGTATGGTCATGCTGCCGGTGACACGATGCTTGCCATAGCAGCGGACCGTATGAAATCCTGCATGAGGGCAGAAGATATCGTTGCCCGTTATGGGGGTGATGAATTTCTCGTAATTCTCCGCAGTCAGAACAAATCTGATGACTTCCGGGAAGCTGCAAGACGCCTGACAGAGTCACTACGAAAGAATATAGATATAGGAACCGGGCAATTGGTAAAATTATCAGCATCGGTCGGTATAGCTGTGTATCCGGAAAACGGAAATAATATTGAGGAGCTTATCAGCTATGCAGACAAGTCTATGTACGCTGTAAAACGTGGAATACGAAATCAGGATAAGGAGTAAAAATGAAAAGTATAAAGCGGAAACTGATCGTAAGTAATATTCTTATTGTTCTTTTTTCCGTACTTATTGTGTCAGTACCCGTAATAACGCTTGAATCGACAAAATTACTATCGGATATTTCAGCAAATGCAGATAATACGGTAACCCAGGCCTGTTCCAATATAAATCTGTTCCTGAGTAAACCGGAAAATATTGTTAAATCAATAAACCATTATATACAGACTCAGCAGATAACACGGGAGAACAGTGAAAAGATGTTCGCACACCTGCTGCAGGGAGAAACTTATTTTTCCGAACTGTATTATTCCGGTACACTGCCGTATAAAGACGGTGGTTTTTTCTATTCGAGCGATCACTGGGAACCCCCTGCGGATTACGATCAGACTACAAGGGCGTGGTTTAAGGCCGGACAAAGTAAAAGCGATATTTCCATTTCTGATCCGTATATGGATATGATAACAAAAATGCCCGTCGCAACCGTAGCGCATGGAATTACCATCGACGGAATGTTCAAAGGCGTTGTCGGCCTGGACATTCAGCTCTCAAAACTTACAGAAATTATTTCCGGTACAGTGCTGTCACCTTCCGGGAAATCTTTTCTGCTCGACAAAAGCGGCAGGTACATTACTAACAGTGATCAGAGTAAAATTCTTAACAAAAACTTTTTTGAAGAATACAATCTGATAAAATATCAGGACAAAATAAAGAACGATACTGTTTTTACAGAACTCAACACCGGGAAAGGCATGTACCTTTCCGCCAGAAATATCTCTGACGAAAGCGGATGGGTATTCGTTACCGTAGGTCCCGTAAACGAACTGTATACGTCCATTACGCGGAATATATTTCTCATAATCCTGTTTGCTCTCATAAGTGTCACACTCTCTCTTGTCATGGCCGTAATTATTGCACAGCAGATCGTACGACCGATCCGGACTGTCGATAAGGCGGTAAACGGTATTGCTGAAGGCAACGCTGATCTTACCTACCGGATAACAGTGAAGGCAAAAGATGAAATCGGCAGCCTTGTAACCGGCTTCAATAAATTTATAGGAAAACTTCAGATAATTGTTTCTGATATCAAGGGATCAAAAAGCGACCTTGCAGCCGTGGAATCTGATCTGCAGGGACGCATACAGGATACAGCCGGATCCATTACTGAAATACTGGCAAACATCGAAAGTATCAGTACGCAAGTCAGCAGTCAGGCGGAAGCTGTCGAACAAACTTCCAGCGCAGTAGCAGAGATTGCTGAAAATATCAGCAGCCTCGAACATATGATTGAAAACCAGTCAAGCGGAGTAACACAGGCAAGTGCATCAGTAGAAGAAATGATCGGTAATATTTCTTCAGTAAACCAGTCTGTAGACAAAATGGCTGTCTCGTTTGAAAAACTTGAACAGAATGCCGGAACCGGTGTTGAACGACAACAGTCTGTCGCAGAACGCATAGCTGAGATTGAAGTCCAGTCACAGACATTGCAGGATGCAAACAGGGTAATCGCCAGCATAACCAGCCAGACTAATCTGCTGGCCATGAACGCTGCAATCGAAGCAGCTCATGCAGGGGAATCAGGTAAGGGGTTCAGCGTTGTTGCAGATGAAATCCGGAAACTTTCAGAAACATCAACCGTCCAGTCAAAAACAATCGGCGCAGAATTAAAAAAGATCCAGGCAACGATAGCATCCATCGTACAGGCTTCAAAAGACAGCAGCGAAAGTTTTACACAGGTAAATGAATTGATCAAGGCAACAGACGAACTGGTACGCCAGATAAAAGGTGCCATGTCAGAACAGCAGGAAGGGTCCAGACAGATAAGCGATGCCCTCAAAATGATGAACGACAGCACCGTAGAGGTCAGGACAGCTTCCCGGGAAATGTCAGCAGGCAACAAAGCTATTCTTGAAGAAATACGGCATCTTCAGGACACTACAACGGTCATCAGAGAAAGTATGAAGGAGATGTCCGCCGGAGCAAAGGACATAAATGCAACAGGGACGGCACTATCGGAAATCTCCGGAAAGGTTAAAGATTCCATAACCAGAATAGGTAACGAGATCGATCAGTTCAAAGCATA
>DCFS01000088.1:0-1040 GCA_002319875.1 Treponema sp. UBA1798
TCTTTCCGGGAAAACTGCTTTATCATTTCTTTTGTCGCCCAGTTTGTCGGATGCGTATATTCAGGTAAATGCCACGGTCGGGTATAATAGGTATTATTACCCACAGCATGCATAAATTCCTGACCGGCGTACCCCTGCTCTCCAAGCCAGATTTGATAGTCATCTACCATACCGAATTCATAACGGCCTTCTTCCTGCAGAAGGACATCGTCAAAACCGATTCGATTCCGCTGCGGATACACATGCAGTTTTCCCACAGCAAAAGTCTGATATCCGGCGTTGTGGAATGTTTCCGCAAGAGTCGGAACATCAGGCATACGCATTGTTGTACTATATACACGGTCGCCATGAGTTCGGGGAGATAATCCCGTCATCAGGCATCTGCGTGCAGGAATACAGACCGGACACTCACTGTAAAAGTTCGTGAATCTGATACCGTCCGATGCCAGTGTATCCAGTACGGGAGTGTGGGGCCCCCTGCTGCCGGAGTTGATAAAAGAACCCGGAAAATGATCAGTACATATCAGAAGTACATTTTTTTTAGTTTCCATTCCGATTACCTCTTTAAATAATTACAGTCCCAGCAAATGCGGCAAAGCCATACTGATCGGTGCTATATAAGTCACGGCAAGCAGCACACCAGTCATTACAACGTAAAATGGCAGCATTTCTTTTACCAGATCTTCTATTTTTACGCCGGACAAACCGCTCCCGATAAACAGGACACCGCCTACCGGAGGAGTAAGCAGCCCTATACCGCAGTTCAAAATCATGATAATTCCGAACTGGACGGGACTCATACCGAGCTGAGTTACGATAGGTATCAGGATCGGTGTCATGATAACGATAATGGACGCCATTCCCATTATCGTCCCCAGAAGCAGAAGTACAATATTAATCAGGAGAAGGATAATAAATGTATTGGTTGTAATTCCCAGAATCGCATGTGCAAGAATGGAAGGTACTTTCAGGTATGCAACAAGATAACCGAATGTTCCCGCCGCAGCGATCAGGATGAGTACATTGGCAAGCGTTTTTAT
>DCFS01000088.1:1364-3536 GCA_002319875.1 Treponema sp. UBA1798
AAAGAAAGAAACGATAAAAGCATATACGACGGCAATGGCAGCAGATTCCGTCGGTGTAAAAATACCTGTCACTACACCGAATACGACGATCAGTACGGTCATAAGCCCAAGGACGGAAGCTTTCAGCGCTTTTAATAACGCCGGCAGGCAGAATTTATTTCCTTTAGGATACTTCCGCTTAACGGAAAGTATATAACAGAAAATCATAAGAACGATGCCGAGGAAAACACCCGGTACGATACCCGCCATAAAAAGGCCGGCAACGGAAACACCTCCTGCTGCTGTCGCATAAATAATCATATTATGACTGGGTGGAATAAGCAGTCCCTGGACAGAACTTGCCATCGTAACAGATGTCGAAAATTCGGCGTCATATCCGTCTTTTCTCATCATCGGAATAAGAATTGTTCCAAGGGAAGCAGCATCGGCTGTGGCAGATCCCGATATACCACCAAAAAACATGCTGGCAAGAACATCAACAAGAGCAAGTCCGCCCCGCATCCAGCCTACCATTGTCCTTGACAGTGTAATCAGTCTGTCTGATATACCTCCATTCGCCATGATATCCCCTGCCAGAACAAAGAACGGAATTGCAAGAAACGTAAATCCGTTAATACCGCCGATCATCGTGTTGATAACAGTCGTCAGCGATATGCCAAGATAAAGAAAAGTAATAACAGATGCCGATACCATCGCATAGGCAATAGGAACACTGAAAAAAATCAACAGAAAAAAACTTCCCAGAAGAATCATAATCGCAGGTATATTCATTACCAGTTTCCCCTTGTCAGACGCGCCAATGACAGCAATGCACCGATACCACCGGATATTCCGACTGAGCCGAACAGTACAGCCATCGGTAAACCTGTAGACGGCATTCTTGTTTTTACGGTGAGATTAATAATTTCACCTCCGTAAACCATCCAGATTACATTGAGGATAAATATCAGAACATATGAGGCAAAATGGAATACCCTGCATGCTTTTGCGGAAAAAACATACGCTATTACAGTCATACGGATATGGGACCCGTCGCGAACAGCAAGTGCAGCCGACAGAAAACAAAGCCATACCATACAGATAATCCCTGTTTCTTCGCTCCACTGCGGAGTCACATGCAGAATGAAACGTCCGAAAACGGCAGCAGAAACAGCACCTACCATAATAATAAAAAGAAGTTTCCCGGCTGCTTCAACAACCATGTACAGCCGGTCGGCAAAAATATTGTATATTCCGCATATTTTCTTGATACGGTTTTTACCTGAAATCGGGATATGCATACACTTTCCTCCTTACCGGTCAGGTTTCCCGGACCGGTGCAAATGAATCAAATTACTGTATCAAAATTTTATATGACCCTTTAATACTGAATCTGTCTTATTGCAGATATTGTATCCGCATATTCAGATGCATATTTCGTATACAAACCTGCTACTGCGTCGTGCCATTCCCGGGAATTATCAGGTGTCAGTATTTCCACTCCGGCAGTCTTCATTTTTTCAAGCATACTTGCATCATTCTGATCTGAAACCATATTGAAATAGTCGACAGACTCGTCGAAGGAGTCCTGAATCAGTTTCTGCTCATCCGGTGTCAACTGGTTCCATACTATCTCGGAGAAAAGAATAATATTAGGGCTTAATTCATGTCCATCAAGTAAATAGTATTTACACAGTTCCTGATACTGATTGGTAAAAAAACCGGAAATCGGCTGCTCTGCCCCATCCACCACGCCCGTCTGTAACGCACTGTACAGTTCTGAAAATGCGATAGAAACCGGAGATACACCGAAAGTTTTCATTTCTTCAATATATATTGAGCCTTCCTGACATCTGATTTTCAAGCCCTTCATATCAGCAACGCTGGTAACCCTTCTTTTCTTGAAAAAATAGTTACGGGCAGATTCCTGATAGTAACCGAGCCCGATCATTTTGGTACCTGAAGACTGAATAGAAGCAAGAAGTTTTTTCCCTACCGGACTTTTTTCCGTGGCTCTGGCATGCTGTACATTATTAAACAGGTACGGAAGCGTAAAAACGGCCAGATTCTTTGCTCCGTAATCTACCAGAACACCCGACATAATCATCGAAGCATCAAGGACACCAGTCTGAAGTGTCTGCATCTGTGTGGACTTATCTCCGAGCTGTCCGCTGTAGTATATGTCCAGCGACA
>DCFS01000006.1 GCA_002319875.1 Treponema sp. UBA1798
CAGTTTATCCGGCGACGGATTTCCCGAAGGAGGAGTTCCGGATGACGCGGTACCTGACGATACCGATACAGACGACGACAGTTCCTCCGGCGATTTTCTGCCGGAAGAAGAAAATACCGGATCTGCAGGAATACGGATAACCGGCAGTCCGGTCCGGACTGTACAAGCTGTACCGGCTTCTCAGCCTGGACAGAATTCCGATATGCATAAACTCCGGTCCAGACTCATAACAGAACTTTCAGGCGGTGACGGTTTTACCGCATCCATGCTTATGCAGACCGGTTCATGGATAAAAAACGGCACAACTGTTACTGCGACAGTAGACTCCGCATTTAAGAAGGTCCAGCTTGACAGACAGGTTCCGGTTATTTCACAATGTCTGTCGGAACTTTGCGGCAGTCCGCTTTCTTTTACGGTTGAACTGAAAAAAGCGGAAGACGAGCATAAAAACACAGGTCCGGTTCCTGCGCAGGTAGATATACTTTGCAAAGTCTTCCGCGGCAACATTACTGGAGGTAAATTATGAATCCCTTTGACATTATGAAAAACGCACAAGAGCTTCAGGACCAGTTCGGCAGGATTCAGGAAGAAATGCGGGACCTTTCCGAAACAGGTTCTGCAGGCGGTAATATGGTACAGGTAACCATAAACGGTCAGATGGAAATGACCGGAATAAAACTCGATCCTGCCTGTGTTGATAACCGTGATATTCCCATGCTGCAGGATCTTATCGTTGCGGCCCATCACGATGCAATAGAACGCATACAACAGGATATAAAGGATAAGTACGGTCCCCTGCTGGGGGGACTGAATATTCCGGGACTGACACCGGCCGGTAACACATAACAACAGAAAATGAACGCTCTGGATGAACTGACGGATTCCTTTTCACGCCTGCCGGGAATCGGTAAAAAAAGCGCAGGCAGAATCGTAAATTATCTTCTCAGGGCAGACCGGACCTATGTACAGCGCTTTGCCTTACAGCTGTCCGGCCTTCAGGACAGAATAAAACCCTGTTCGGTATGCGGTGCCTGGACGGAAGAAGACCCTTGCCCGATTTGTTCCAATCCGCTGCGCGACCATTCGCTGCTCTGCGTAGTAGAGCAGCCGCAGGACGTACAGACAATTGAATCATCGCACGAATACGGCGGACTGTTCCATGTCCTCGGAGGAGTGATAGCGCCACTCGACGGTATCGGCCCCGACCAGCTTTCCATAGCAGCGCTCATAAAACGCGTCAGCGACGGAGCCGTAAAGGAAGTGATACTTGCGACAAACCCGACGGTAGAAGGAGATACCACGGCACTGTATATACAGCGTCTTCTGGTAACACAGACCGGCGTAAAGGTAACGCGGCTTGCGTCCGGCCTTCCTGTAGGCGGGGACCTGGAATACGCGGACAAACTGACGCTTGCCCGCAGCTTCCGCGGAAGAACGGCGTTCTAAAACAGAAGGATAAAAGCAGATTGCCTGTACCGGGACAGAAAGTTTTGTACTACCCGGTCACGCAGATATTGCAAAAACCTGTTATTTCTGTACGGGAAACGCTTCAGCCTGAATTTTTTTTGATGCCGGATACATCAGAATGCCTGTATCTTTATCAGACAGAATATCCGTTCCCGATACCGTTCCTGTCCGGTTAGCAAAAGAACTGGTCCCATTATAAATAACCCATTCACACAATCCGCCAAGGCTGAAATTTTCATTCTCTTTCGTATACGTAGTTCCAATAGAATTCACAGCCTGAAAGCTATATGTACCGGCAGGAATCCCGTACCGGATATAGGAATAGTCGGGACTTATACTGCCACTCAGGATTTCCTGCAAGCTTGACATCGCAGCAGTCTTATACTTGAGACTTGTAATGCTGTAGTCCGAGTAATTCTCGATCAGCAAAGCGCTGGCAGCCTTTATCGTTACATCTTTTTTTGCCGATGTCTGATCGTCATTATAATCTTTAACTGAAACCGCAATTGTAAATGTCCTGTCAAAACTTGTAGGTATTATAAATCTGACGGAATCGTCAGAACTGGACACAGAGGTCTGATGATCCCCGTTTACATACCACGTATAGTCTACAGTACTAATGTTGTTAGTTACGGTCGCTATCGCATAGAACGGCTGGTATGAATAGAAACTTGACGCTTCTGCATATGATGTATCCATTATCGACAGCGATACCTTTAAAGAATCGTCATCAGAATCGTCATCATCACTACCCATACTACAACCAATAAAAAAAGCAGTGCTCACAAGCACTGCAGCCAACAGAACATGTTTTCCAATCATTTCAGCACACCTCATCTTTATTTTTTTATTCTGTATATAACAGAATATTTTATGATTGGAAACAGTTTATACTTTAGTATTTTAATAATCAATCAATATTACAATTATTTTACATATATTTTAATAATTAATACAGTATCAGACTACTGTATTCGTACATATAAAAGATATCCACTGATATGCTGCAGCCTGCATTGTTTTCAGATGCCACATCTCAATAATAACCAGTTCTGCTGCACCAATAAAAAAGGCTGCTCTGGACCCCTGAAGGATTCTTTGCAGCCATTCTTATTCCGCAGGCGCGGACAGATACCTGTAAACCCGTTTATGGAACCGCAGATCAAGTCATAAAAACAAACCGGCAGTTCCTTACTATCTTTTATATATACCGCTG
>DCFS01000005.1:0-1042 GCA_002319875.1 Treponema sp. UBA1798
AAAGTCCGGACAGGTTCAGAAAACTGCAAAACTTGTGTATGTTAATTGGGAAGAAGGAGTCGATTATACACACTTGGCTCAGGCCGTTCTTGAAGAGAAGATGGGATATAAAGTGGATATTACGGCAGCTGATGTCGCTCCTGCCTATGTTTCTGTCGCTCAGGGAGATGAGGATGCTTTTATGGAAACGTGGCTCCCCGTCACTCATGAGGAGTACGTAAAAAGATATCAGGATGATATTATACAGCTTGGTACGGTGTACGAAAATACAAAACTGGGGCTTGTAGTTCCCAAATATGTATACGATGCAGGCGTGCACACAATTTCTGATTTGAAGAAACCTGAATTCGCAAAAAAATTTAACTACACAATCACGGGAATTGATGCAGGCGCAGGAATCATGCGTACGACGGAACAGAACATTATGCCTCAGTACGGGCTTGCTGCAGACGGGTATAAACTCCTTTCTTCATCCGGTCCTGCTATGATGTCTGCGTTAAGAGAAGCTGTTGAATCAAACGGCTGGATTGTCGTTACAGGATGGCAGCCTCATTCCATGTTCGGCTATTTTGATTTGAAATTCCTGAATGAAGACAAGGATGCTGCTGTATGGCAGCCTGGAAATATATACATTTACGGCAGAAAAAATTTGAAGGAAGATAAACCTGAACTTGCAGCTTTCCTTTCAAAAATGTATCTTACGAACGATGATATCGCCTCTCTTATGGTTGCTGTAAAGAGTTCTGATAAGGATACGCTCGGTGCTGCCTATGACTGGATGCATTCTCATGAAGATGTAGTTGCAAAATGGATTCCGGACAGTAAATAAGAAATAAACATATCCCGTATTATCCTGTGCGGGATGATGAAAAAAATGCTGCTGTTTATTCTTGCGGAGAGGGTAATACCCCGACCCTTGGGGCGTGTGAAGGGTATTAAATACCGACTGCGATACCTTTAGAGAACTTCAACTCCGCCGCTTGCGGCGGAGTTGATGATGCCTCCGGTGTTGCCGGAGTACAAAACGGAAGAGAGGAGAAAA
>DCFS01000005.1:1433-8518 GCA_002319875.1 Treponema sp. UBA1798
GGCAATATCGTCATGAAGAATATGATGGATTTTGCATGCGGTACGCCCGTGTACTGGTTTATCGGCTATGGTATCATGTACGGCGCCCTGAATCCTTTTTTCGGAGGATTTCATCCGGTCTGCAGCGGTTTCGAATCGATGATCGGTACGGTACCTCTCTGGGCCCATGTCGCATTTAATACTATGTTCTGTGCAACTGCGGCAACGATTGTGTCAGGCGCAATGGCTGAGCGGACAAAGTTCAAGTCATATATCATTTATTCGATAGTCATCAGTGCGGTTATTTATCCGATTGAAGGTCACTGGGTGTGGGGCGGCGGATGGCTGTCAACACTGAATATCCTCGGCTGGCAGGGGTTCCATGATTATGCAGGTTCCTCAGTTGTGCATATGACCGGTGGTGTCTGTGCCCTTATCGGGGCTGCAATGCTCGGACCGAGAATAGGAAAATATGATAAGGACGGAAAGCCTCGCGCTATTCCGGGACATTCGATAACGCTTGCCTGTCTTGGTGTTTTTATCCTCTGGTTCGGCTGGTTCGGATTCAATCCTGCTTCCAGCTACGGTTTAAGCAGTACGGCGCAGGCCGTGGATGTTTCAAACGTTTTTATGACGACGAACCTTGCGGCAGCAGTTGCAACCGTCGTGACTATGTTCTTTACGTGGTTCCGTTACGGAAAGCCTGACGTATCGATGACCATGAACGGCTCCCTGGCAGGACTTGTTGCGATTACGGCCCCCTGTTCTGTAGTTGATCCCTGGTCTGCCGCAATTATCGGTGGTGTCGCAGGTATTATTGTTGTTCTGTCTGTTGAGTTTTTCGACAAGGTTGTGAAAATAGACGATCCTGCGGGTGCTATTTCCGTGCACTGTATTAACGGCGCATGGGGCACGCTTGCGGTGGGCCTGTTTGCGCGTGAAGGCGGACTGTTTACCACCGGAGAATGGGGACGTTTCCTCGTACAGCTTACCGGTATGCTTTCCATAGCCGCTTTTGTAGGCATCTGTGCTTTTGTGTTATTTAAGATTCTTAAAGCGACTGTAGGTCTGCGCGTTTCGGCAGCAGAGGAAATCGGCGGTCTCGATATGCCTGAACACGGACTTGTTTCCGGATATGCTGACTTTATGCCTCACTTCTCAGCCGAAGAAATTGAGGAAGCAAAGGCAGCCGGTGTTGAGATACCTGTTTCACAGGCTGTTACGGTTACAAAAGTTACGACTGACAGCGGCCTTGCAAAGAAATCTGACGGTTCTCCGAAGTTTTCGAAAGTGTGTATCGTAACGCGGCAGAACAAATTTGACCAGCTGAAAGCAGCGATGAATGTCATCGGTGTTACCGGTATGACCGTCTCTAACGTTATGGGATGCGGCATGCAGAAAGGTGCAAGCGAGTATTACCGTGGTACGCCGGTTGACATAAACCTGCTGCCCAAAATTAAAGTTGAAATCGTCGTTTCAAAGGTACCTGTACGCACCGTTATTGAAGCTGCGAAAAAAGCTTTGTATACAGGCCATATCGGCGACGGGAAGATCTTCATATACGATGTGGAAAATGTCGTAAAAGTCCGTACCGGTGAAGAAGGGTACGACGCGCTTCAGAACGAAGATGAAGCATAACATCTGATTGTATAGGCTGCGCGCAGGCGCTGCCTGATACCGGGCCGTGTACTGCGATATGTAACCCCATTGCGGTACGCGGCCTTCTTTTTGCATGGAGGCTGTTATGACAGACTGCCGCTTACGGCAGCTCCGGGCAGTCCGATATCCCTGCGGTAAAACATGCCTTCAAAATGAACCGATCCGAAGGATTCGTATGCTTTTTTCCATGCGCCTTCAAAAGTCGGCGCATATGCACTGCAGGCAAGAACCCGGCCGCCGCTTGTGGCAAGACTTATGCCGTTGCAAACTGCTCCGGCAATAAAAAGATGTACGTCCGGTTGCCGGAAGGTTTCTTTTTTTATCTGAAGGGGAAGTCCTTTTCTGTAAGATCCGGGATATCCGCCTGACACGGCTACCGGTGCTACACAGAAACCTTTTTTCCATATACATGAAAAGCTGCCCAGGGATCCGTCCGCGATGGAACAGCATAATGCTGCAAAATCGCAATCCATAAGCGGAAGAACCGCCTGCGTCTCAGGATCGCCGAGCCGGACATTATATTCGAGCAGTTTCGGTCCTTCTGCTGTCAGCATGACGCCAAAGAAAATAAAGCCACGGTAATCGAACTGTTCTGCTTTCAGGCCGTTAAGTGTCGGCTGGAGAATATCCCGGTCGAAAAGCTTCATGATCTCCGGGGTAACATCGGAAAGCGGTGCAACCGCTCCCATGCCACCGGTATTTGGTCCCTTTGCACCGTCTTTAAGCCGTTTATGGTCGCGGGCCGGTACGAACGGAACGATGACGGCGGTACCTGCCGCGGCGGTTGTCGCAGCAGATGATGCAGGTGTTACGCAGGCAGCGGCGAGGACTGACATTTCCACACCTTCAAGATAATCCTCTATGACAATTTTTTTACCGGCACTGCCGACGCGGCCCGAGTCCATAATGTCGGTAAGCGCTGCATGAGCTTCCGCCAGCGTAGCTGCAACGGTAACGCCTTTGCCCGCAGCAAGCCCGTCCGCTTTGATGACGACCGGGGCTCCGTGCCGGTCCAGGTATGCTGCGGCCTCGGTTTCACTGGTAAAGGTTTCGCTTGCCGCGCAGGCCACGTTGTATTTCCGCATGAAAGACTTTGCAAAATCCTTACTTGCTTCAAGCTGCGCTGCCTTTGCTTTCGGGCCGACACAGGGAATACCGGCAGCCCAGAATACATCCGCAATACCTTCCGCCAGAGGATCTTCCGGGCCGATTACGGCAAGACTGCATTTTTCCTGCAGCGCAATCTTTACGTATGAACTGAAATCGTTCTGATTTTCCGGAACAATATTTCTGCATTTTTCCTCAAACGCTGTACCCCCGTTACCGGGAACACAGATGACTTCCGTAACAAGCGGGCTCTGAGCCAGCTTCCAGCATATGGCGTGCTCACGGCCGCCCGAACCGACTACCAGTATTTTCATATAGAAAAGATAATGGAAAAAAAGTGTTTATACAACATAACGAGAGAGCGGAGAAGTTGTTTTATAACTGAGACGCTCTTAAAAACCGTCTGATTTTTGAAAACGTTTCAATTATAAATGGGGCTCTCCTGGAATTATAATCCATGGACGTCCTGTTTTGACAGTATTGGTGGAGTGTGATATTATGCCTCAAATATTTAATTAATATTTAAGAATATATAAGGAGAAAATTATGAGATATCCTCTGAAGATGTATACTCTGTATATACTGATTCTTTCCGTTCTGTTTTTTTCAGGCTGTAATTTTTCCAGCGGTGATTCATCCGACGATGATTCTGATTCTGATTCTGATTCTGCAAGCTGGTCGTATACTTCATCTTCGCCTTTATACGAAGTTGGTTCAGGGGTTACCTCGCTGACTGTTTCCGGCAGCGGCCTTTCCGGCAAGACGCTGTACCTTGCCAAAGTGAATCCTACGTCAACAGCGATATCTTCCGGCAGCACGCGGTATGTCGTTTCATCCAGCGGCCTGTCTTCCGACATATCTTCATCATCCTCGGTTCTGTCGGCATCCGTTTCCGGCAGCAGCGTAAATCTGTCGGAAAGCAGCCTTCTGACAGGATCCGGTACGGGGCCTGACATCCGCAATTTTGTTCCGCCGCAGACGTTCCGCGGAAAAAAGGACACGACGCTGACCGCTGCAGCTTCCACGCGTTCCGCGTCCGCCAGTATCAGTGCGTCCGCGTCGGTAACGCAGATTACACCGACCGTCGATACTACGACGAAGGATATCTATATCGACCAGGACAGTGATATTTCCACCTTTTCATCGGAAAAGGCGACACTCCGGGCAATCGGTACGTACTGCTACGTATGGGTTGTCGATGACTATTATACGAGCGGGACGGCAAGCGGAAATAAGGTGGACAGTACCGTAGCTTCGGATTTTGCCACGATATTCGATAACCTTTACGCTAAGGAACGGAACGTGTTCGGTGACGAGTCGGATGAAATTTATTACAGCTATTCGTCCGGCACGTGGTCCACGGCAGCTATGAGTACACTGAGCGATACCGGTACGAAGGTAAACATCGTCATTTACGATATCGGAGGAGGCGACTCTTCCAACGGGAGCGTTGTCGGCTATTTTTATGCAAAAGACTATTATCCGGATGCAACGGATGTCGCATCGATAAACGGCGTTTCATACAATTCGAGCGATGTCAGGCAGTATTCGAACGAAGGCAAGTATTTTTACGTCGACTCCTATTATGCCGCCAGTACAACATACCGTTCTATGACCTATTCCACGCTTGCACACGAATTCCAGCACATGATCGACTGGAACGTAAAAGATATGACGCAGAATCTGTCCCCTTCCACCTGGTACAATGAAATGCTTTCCATGCTGTGCGAAGACATGATGCAGGATTATATCGGTGTATCCGATACGTATTCGCCGAAAGGCAGGCTTCCGACATTTAATGAATATTACCGGTATGTGGGGCTTGAATATAATTCGACCAATTCTTCATATGTCACCGTTTCCTATGCGACGGCGTACGCGTTCGGCGCGTGGTGCGCGCGGCAGTTCGGAGGCGCTGCGTTCGTCCAGGCGATGTCGCAGAACAGTAAAGTGGATACGGCTTCGGTTGTTGCGGCGGTGAACAGTATAAACGGTACGAGTTATACGATGGCGGATCTGCTGAAAATGTATGCCGAGGCCTGTGTATTCAACAGTTCGACGCTAAAGGCATCCTATACGTATCCGACTTTCAATCAGGCGGCAGCCCAGACGCTGACGTATGATTCGTACAGCTATCCGATGGCAGCGATAAACCTGTGGTCAACGGCAAATGACTGGACGTCCGGTTCCACGACGTATTACGGTCCTGCTCTGTACGGATGCACGTCTTCATATCTGTATGATCTGCGCCCGTACGGTTTTACGCTGCACACAATCGGCACAGCTTCTTCTTCCTCCGTTACACTCAAATTTTCTTCGTCAGGTTCGAGTAACGAAGACCTGTACGTGATGGTGCAGACTGCTGATGATTATTCAACAGAGTAGGCCGGAAATCTTTACAGCAGGAGGCATATATGAAAACAGCAGAAGCGGATGTGAAAACGGTGTGCAGACAGATTGTTATGGTTGTTATACTGGCTGCTTCCTGCGTAAACATCAATGCGCGGGGAATGCGTGACAGAGAAAAGCCTGCTGCCGCAGTAATGGCGGATGGTACAGTAACCGCTGCGGACCGTATTACAGGGCAGCTTGTTATATTCGGGAGCGCTCCGAAAACATTCCCCGGGCTGGTAACCGCTGACGGTAAACAGTATTCACTGAAAATGGCACCGGATGGTCCTTCCATGAGGGAACTGTTTTCGCATAGCGGAGAAAAACTTGAATGTACCGGAAGAATAGAAGCTTCCGGCATATCCGGTCCCGGCGGATTTGAAACGCTGAAAGACGGCACGTTTATACTGAACTCGTACCGGGTTCTGCATGACTGAGTGGAGCAGACTGCGTGTGCTGTACATGGCTCTTTGTCATACATATAATACTACCGTGGTTTTACAGCTGGTATGATATACGTAGTTATGTGTGCGGGCGCGCTCCTGCTTATCATCGGACTTTCTCTGTTTCTGTACCGGGATGGTTTACACAGACATTCCGTGATTCCTTCATCTCCATCCCTTAAAAAAGCGCTCGTAAACTGTCCGCTGTGCGGCAGTCCCCTTGCTTCCGGCGAAAACCTTGTATCCCGCATATACCGTCCCATGACGGTTCCTGACCAGCGCTGTACCATAGCAGGCTGCCCTCACTGTTATCCGGTATGCGGCTCCGGTGTAAAGCGTGTATGCCCTGTCTGCGGAAAAACGGTTCCTGCTGACGGTTATCTGATAGCGCGTCTTTTTAATAAAACAGAAGGAAAGAAACATGTGCTGATAACCGGTTGTACCGAATGCTGTAAGCACTGATCAGCAGGTACTATCCTTTGTCTGTATAAAATATGTACGAATTCGCTTAATTCTTTTTTCCAGTCTCCGATTATAAATATATAGGGTGGTAAAACCCGGTGCGGACAAGCCTGACGAGGTTTGTTGCAGGTAAAACCAAATCTTTACAGGAGACACATATGGTTATCAATCACAATATGAGCGCCATGTTCGCTCAGCGTGTGCAGGGTTTAACAGAAACACAGAGCCAGAAAGCTATGGAAAAACTTTCGTCAGGTCAGAAAATCAACAGAGCCGGAGATGACGCCTCCGGTCTTGCAGTATCGGAAAAAATGCGCGCACAGATCCGCGGTTTAAATCAGGCTTCCATAAACGCACAGAACGGTATTTCCTTTATACAGACAACAGAAGGCTTCCTTCAGGAAACAACTGATATTGTACAGCGTGTCCGGGAACTTGCAGTACAGTCTTCCAACGGTATCTATTCTGATGAAGACCGCATGCAGATCCAGGTCGAAGTATCTTCTCTTGTAGCAGAGGTAGACCGCATTGCAAGTACAGCCCAGTTCAACGGCATGAATATGCTTACCGGACGTTTCGCACGTGCTACCGGTGAAAATGTCGTTACCGGTTCTATGTGGCTGCATATCGGAGCCAATATGGATCAGCGTACGGAAGTATATATCGGAACTATGAGCGCTATGGCACTCGGCCTGCGTAACGTAGGTGACGAGGCAATTATGTCACTCGAAACTCCGTCCGATGCAAACCGTGCTATCGGTACACTTGACGAAGCGCTCAAGAGAATCAACAAACAGCGTGCCGACCTCGGCGCATACCAGAACCGCCTTGAAAAAACGATCAGCGGCCTGAACGTCGGTTCCGAAAATCTGCAGGCTTCAGAAAGCCGTGTACGCGATACTGATATGGCAAAAGAAATGGTCGAATTTACGAAGGATCAGGTTCTGTCTCAGGCCGGTACCGCTATGCTTGCACAGGCGAATCAGTCAACCCAGAACGTTCTGAGCCTGCTCAAATAGCAGCGGTATATATAAAAGATAGTAA